>CAMEJH010000020.1 GCA_945919455.1 uncultured Clostridium sp.
TCCCAGATTTTTTTATCTCCATATTTTTCTTTACACCATTCTTCTATTTCTAATGCATTCTTTAGACTGTCTCCTAGACCATATTCTTCATTCAATCTTTTTATTATTTCTACAATTTGTCTATCGTCTTCATTTTCTATTTCTTCTAATTGCTTTCCTTTATATGGTTTTATTTTTGTTCGTATCTTGCTTAGCTTAATTCCTAAACTTTTTTCATATGCATCTTTAGAACCTGTACTTGGCAACTTTCTTTCCCATATTTTTTTATCTCCATATTTTTCTTTGCACCATTCTTCTATTTCTATTGTGTTCTTTAATGATTTTCCTTTTGGTACAATATCATCTAATTCATCTTCTAACTCTACAAAATCTTTCAATATCCCTGTAAGTTCAAATGGTCCTGCATTACTTTTTACAAAGCTTCTTGCATGATTCTCTCCCTTTTTAGCAATTTTATCAGGTAACTCACTTTGCCATAAATCTATCAAAGAACCTAATCTTATTATCTCTTTAAGTTCCTCTATCTGTTTTTCATTAAAATCTTCAAAATCATTCTCTAAATATTTTTTGTATTTATTTTGAATTTCTTTCAATACTGTTGCATATCCAACTTCTTCTTTATCAGTACTATTTATATTTGGTAATATTCCATCATGTTTTTCAGTCCAGTCTACTATAATGTTTAGCATTTCTAAATCATCTTGTTCTGTAATTTCATTATCCCAATTAACATTTAATGTATTGTTAACTAAATCAATAACAACTGGTCTATCTTCGTCTTTAGTAGGGTTATCTGGATGTTCTGAATATATTACTCTTCCTAATTGTTGCAAATATAATATTCTTGAATTTTCGTCAAGTGGTCTTAGCCATATCATTCCATCTAGTTTTTCTAAATGAAGTCCTTCATTTGCTTTATTCATTACTAACATAAATTCTGTATCATCAGTATTTCTACTTTGAAATTCTTCTAATCTTCTTTCATTTTCTTTATCTCCATATTCTCCAAGCATTGAATGAAAGTTTGGTGTTATATCTGAATTTTTAAAATATTCTGTAATCTGTTTTTCATAATAGTCTATTTTTTCTTTTCCTTTTTTTCTTCCAATTACATTTCCGTCTTCATCTTCAATATCTCCTTGATCCGAAACAGGAATAAATACTATATATTTTCCACCTTTTTTTACATTTTGCCTTAATATCTCTTCTTTTCCAATTCCACTATCAATATTTTTTCTGGCATCTTCTTCTAACTTCTTTCTTGCTTCTTCTCCAATTTCATCATCTATTTCTCTATTTAGGTTTGCTCGTAATTTATTATATCTTTGTAATTCTTCTGCTCTTTTTCTTTCATCTTCTATATCATCAATTTTTATTCTTAACTCATCCATTTTTCCAGATGAAATCAAATCATATTTACAAGAAACAAGTTTTGGATTTACAATTAATCCCATCCTTATAGCATTTGTTAAACTCATATTCATTGCAATATGTTTTCCTCTTACTGCATCACTATTTGTGTAACCTAATCTTTCAGCCATTTCATTTGCCATATTTATACCATCTGCATCTCTTCTTGGTGTAGCTGTTATACCTAATACTTTTGTTTTTTCTGTTTGATTGTCTATTAAAGTATTTAATCTATCTCCCCACTCTTTTGCACCTGTTCTATGTAATTCGTCTAATACAACAAAACCATATTCTTTATTTGTAAGTTCTTCTCCATCTTTAGCAAGTAATCCTGGGTAAGTTGAAAATTTCAGATGTGGAAATACATCAGCAATTATCTGGTCTTTAGATCTACCAGTTGTATTAACTGGTCCATGAATATATTTTATTATATAATTTTTCATTTGTTCTAATATTTCGTTTTGAGGTGCTAAATAAAGCATTTCTTCATCTTTATGTTCTAACAATTGTGCTAATGCTACAAAGCTTTTTCCTGCTCCAGTTGGTAATATTACTGATGCAAATCTTTCATCTTTAAATATTTCATCTACTTTTTCTGTTGCTCTTTGTTGATATGGTCTTAATTGTATTCCTGTATTTTTAACATCATAATATCCTAAAAATCTTTCTATTTTTTCTATTGAAAGCTCTTGATTTAAATCTTCAATATTTTCTTCTATTATTTTGTCATATTGCTTTAAGCGTTTTTCTTTTATACTTTCTTGAGTGTCTTCTTCTTCAATTTCAAAATCATTTTTTCTTGTTATTATATTTAATAAAACTGTTGGTATATCTTTTCTATCTATGCCTTTTTCTTCTAGTTTTTTATATAAATCTACACAATACTCATCTTGAATTCTTTGTAGCAAATTATTTCTTTCTGCAACTGTAAATTCTTCAATTCCAATTTCGTTCCAATCGTATGAAGAAAATATAGCTTCAGCATAATATTCATCTCGTGATATATTTTCTTGTCTTTGTACTTTTGCAAAATTTGAAGTCATTATATCTCTTACATTTGACAATCCACCATTTTCTAATATTTCTACTTGTTCTTCATCTGTTAAGCCTCTTATTTGATCTACTAATCCAATTTCATTTGGTTTTAAATTCAAGTTTACTGATTCACTTAGTCTATATCCTTTATTACTTTGTCTTGTTGATATTTTAGGTTCTATTTCAAATCCATTATTTTCAATGTACTCTATAACTCTTTCATATCTAGGATTATCATTTGTTATCTCTCTTAGTATTTGTGCTAATGCCCTTGCATTTGACTGTCCTTTTGCTAAATAAAACATATTTTTTACAATAGAATTTGCTTGACCATATTCCACTCTTCCATCAGTTAGTTCATACATTTCTTCTATTGTAATATCTTCTTTTACTTTATCATCTCTTTTTAAAATACTTTCATCTGGTATTTCTATTTGATTTCCTTCATTTACAAATTTAATTAATTCTCTTTTTAATTCATCAACAATTTGTTTATCTTGATTTTCAGCTTGTTGTAATAATCCAAACATATCTAATATTTCTTTTGATATGTCTGTAATTCTATCTCCTACTATATCTCCATAATATATTTGTTCACTTGATGAAAAGCTACTTCCTACAGTTCGTATCAATAAATTATTATTTGCCGTTCGTGACATCAAAGGCTTCATTATCTTTTTATGTTCTAATACTGTAAGCTTTGCAATTATCTTATTTTTTTCTAATGTTTGTTCTTCATTTAATGCTTGATAGCTACTTACTCTTGCATGTGGAGACCTATATGTTAGACCTTTTTTCATTCCTGATTTAGTTGTATCTATTGGCTTTTCTGATTTATATCTTGTTTTTATTATCTCTTTAATTTCATCTGATGTTTTTGCTGCATCAATTTGTTTTAATTCTTCTATTACACTTTCAGGTATATCTACGCTAGAAATTACTTGTTCTACTTGTTTTTGTATTTCTTGTAGCATATATTGCCCTGCATGAAATACTTTTCCTCCCATTTCTCCTTTAGGAACTGTTATCATTACATACTTGTCACTAAAGGCTTCTCCATATGTTCTTGCTACATTTGCATTACTAGATAGTGATATACAATTTGTTTGTAAACTATAGTGCATTTTTATATGATTATACATTTCTTCTAATGTAATTTTACTTTCTGCATTCCAATGTGGCTTTTCTTGATGTGTTTCTTCCCATCTTTCTCTGTCTGTACGAAGCCTTATATAATTATCTCCATCTTTTATTATTCCTTTTTCTAAATCTTCTATGTCTCCTGGCTCTAAAGATCTAAAAAAGTAGTAATTTTCTTCATCACTTATTATATTAAATTTTTCAATATCAAATAGTTCTTCCATTAAACTCTCCTCATCTGTATTTCCGTTTACTACTATTAATATTTTAACATATTGACTTAAAATTAAAAAGAGTTTTTTCTTATTTTTTATCGAATTATCTCAATTTTTACATAAAAAAAATAGAGCATATAATTATGCTCCATTCTATTATTCTATATATCCTACATAGTTTAAATTTCTATAATTTTGATTATCATCTAAACCATATCCAACTATAAATTTGTCATCTACTTCAAAGCCAATATAATCAGATTTTATTTCAAAAGTTCTTTTAGAAGGTTTATCTAATAATGAACATACTTTTAATGTATTAGGATTTTTTTGTTTTAAGTACTCCTTTAAAAAAGAAATTGTTCTTCCACTATCTATAATATCTTCCACAATTATTACATCTTTTCCTTCTATTGATTGTGAAATGTCTTTGTTTAATTTTATTTTCCCTGTGCTTTGATTATTTTCATAACTTGAAACTTCTATAAATTCAAATTGTACATTGTTTTTAATTCTTTTAGCTAATTCTACTGTAAACATTACACTACCTTTTAGAATACATAAAAACATAATGTCTTTTCCTTTGTAATCTTCCATTATTTGATTTGCTAATTCATCTAACCTTTTATTGATTGTTTCTTCTTTTATTAGTACTTTTATTTCTTGCATTACTAGTTTTTATTCCTCCTTGGTAATTAGTTATTTATTTCATTATGTATTTCTTCTGCTTTAATGGCTCTACTTTTTTTAGCTATGTTGTTATGATAAATAAATATTGGTGTTACAGAAACTACTAATGAAATAGTTGTAAATAGTTCTATTATATTTTCATTTCTTTCTCTTTCTTCACTGCTATATGAACTTTGATTTATAGTTTTTTCTGGTAATACTACATCTAAACCTATTCTAAAGGTTGCAATTACCCCTGCTATTATAGCAACTAATGTTACTATTAAAATTATGTACACATATACATTTCTAATAGATTCTTCAAAGTTTCCTTTGTCTTCTTTATTTCTTTTTACTATTGCTGATATAATAAGTACTAATATTGCTATTGGTCCTATACATGCTATAAGTCCTACTAATAAGCCTAAGACTACCATATTTCTTCCTCCTCTATTTTATTCTTTCTTTTTCGATTATGTTCCAGTGGTATTTATACATTATTCCACCTACAATAATTACTGCTACTGACACTACTGTATTTTTTATTTTTTCGTTTTTGTAATTTTCTCTTTTAATCAAATTGTTTTTTGAAGTTTCATAGTCGTAATCATTATATTTGCTATTAGAAATGCTGCTATTTGTTTCGCTAAAAAACACATAAGAGTCTGGATAAAAATATGATGTAATATTATTTACAGAAGAAACTATTCCACCTACAATCATTGCTAATGTAATAAGAGATACTATGTATAAATAAATTGTTCTAAAATTATTTGCCATTGTTTTCCCTCCTTATTTTATTTTCGCTTTTATCATACCATAGTAAATTTTTTATTTCAACAATTCTGACTAAAAATTCAATTAAAAGGGGGGATTATTTTGCTTAGCATAAATTTTATTATTTTAAATATTGATATATGTTTTTATTTAAATACAAATATATTACTATTGAATAATAGCCAAGACCTATAGGAAGGCCACAGATATGTTTTGGCTATGAAATAGTAATATATTTGTATTTGAAATACTCCACTATTTATAATATTTTTTTATGTGTTCTAATGCATTTTTTTCTAGTCTAGAAACTTGTGCCTGTGAAATGCCAATTTCTTCTGCCACCTCCATTTGTGTTCTACCGTCAAAATATCTTTTTATTATTATTTTCTTTTCTTTATCTCCAAGCTTTTTTAATGCTTCTTCTATTGTCATGTTGTCTGCCCAACTTTCATCACTATTTTTAGTGTCTTTTACTTGGTCCATTATAAATATACTTTCTGATCCATCATTGTAAACAGGTTCTTGCAATGATACTGGATCTTGAATTGCATCAAAACTAAATGCTATTTCTTCTTTTTCTACACCTAATTCTTTCGCAATTTCTTCTATCGTAGGTTCTCTTCCTTTTTCTTTATTAAATCTTTCTTTATATTGCAAAGCTTTATATGCTAAATCTCTTACAGATCTGCTTACTCTAATACTATTGTTATCTCTTAAATATCTTCTTATTTCTCCTATTATCATTGGAACAGCATATGTGCTAAATTGAACATTTTGTGACAAGTCAAAATTATCTATTGATTTTATTAATCCTATACACCCTATTTGAAATAAATCATCTGCATTTTCTCCTCTTCCGTAAAATCTTTGTATTACACTTAAAACTAATCTTAAATTTCCTTTTATAAATGTATTTCTTGCTTCTTCATCTCCTTGTTTTATCTTAATAAATAGCTCGTCTTTTTCTTTATTTGTTAGTACAGGCAGTTTAGAAGTGTTAACTCCACATATTTCTACCTTGTTAATCAAATAAAAAACCTCCTTTGAATTTACTTAGTTTAAGTATTTCCAAATTTGGTTCTTTTATGCTTTTAATATTATTTTAAATTTCTGAGAATTCAAAGTTAGCCATAACAGGATAATGATCTGAAATTTTATCATCTAGCCTTTTTACTTCTTTTAATTTTAAAGTTCCATTATACATAATCTTATCAAGTTGTCCTTCCACATTTTCTACTGGATATGTCATTTCTTCGAAATACGCATCTTTAAAATTCTTTTTTAGTTCTTCAAACTCTTCATATTTATCCTTTACTTTTACTTCATAAACATGTTTAGCTATAGGAACTAATCCCAAATTAAAGTCTCCGCCTATTATTACATCATTTCCTTTTTTATTTTCTACAATTCTATTTATTTGCTTTGAAAATAAAAGTCTTTCATTCTCTCTCACAGGGAAATGTGTATTAAATATTTCTACTTTTTTACCGTTTATTGATATTTCTATATATAATATTCCTCTATTTTCTTTAATAAATTTTGTGTTTATATAATTTTCTGATTTTAAAATGGGATATTTAGATAATATTGCATTGCCATACCCACCATTGGCGAAGTCTATATTGCTTCCAAATGTTGTATATTGTAGTCCTGTAACATTTCTAAAAATTTGTAATTCATCAATTTGATTTACTCTATCTGTATACATATCCACTTCTTGTAATAATACAACATCTGGATTATATTTTTTTATTTCAGTTGCTTGCTTAATTCCATCAATTATTCCATTTTCTACTTCTCCATGCCTTGTATTTAATGTTATGACTCTCAAATTCATTTACATCACACCCATAAATTCTCTTAATTTTTTTTCTACTTCATTTGCTGATGACAATCTTAGTATTTCTTCTGCTAGTTCCTTACATTTTTCTTTTTCCAATTGGTTTATAATTTTTCTTGACTTCAAAATTTTATTTGAATTCATAGAAAATTCGTCTAACCCTAATCCTATTAATAATGGAATTAATAATTCGTCTCCAGCTGCTTCTCCACACATTCCACAAAATATTCCTGCATCATGTGCTCCTTCTATTGAGTCTTTTATAAGTTTTATTACAGCAGGATGGTATTTAGTATATAATTTTGATATTTTTTCATTTCCTCTTTCTACTGCAACTGTATATTGTATTAAATCATTTGTTCCTATACTAAAAAAGTCGCATTCTCTTGCTAAGCCATATGCAATAAGTGCTGCTGATGGAATTTCTATCATTATTCCAACTTTTATATCTCTTTTATATGGAATATTTTCTGCATCTAGTTCTTTTTTGCATTCCTCTAATATCTTTTTTGCTTCTTGTAATTCTTCTATTGAAGATATCATTGGAAACATTATTAATAAATTCCCATAATTACTTGCTTTTAATATTGCTCTTAATTGTGTTTTAAATAACGCAATATTATCTAAGCATAATCGAATAGCTCTATATCCTAAAAATGGATTAGCCTCTTTTTCTAATTCTAAATACTTTAATTCTTTATCTCCTCCAACATCAAGAGTTCTAATTATTACTGGTTTTCCTTCCATTTTTTCTGCTACTTCTTTATAAGATAAAAATTGTTCTTCTTCTGTTGGCATGTTTTCACTATCCATATATAAAAATTCACTTCTAAGTAGCCCTATTCCCTCTGCTGTATTTTTTAGTACTAATTCAACATCTGCAGGTGTTCCAATATTTGAAACTAATTCTACCTTATATCCATCTTTTGTTTTTGTTTCAATATTCTTATATTGTTCTAGTTCTTCATTTTCTTTTAAAATTTGAGATTGTATTTTTAATAATTTTTGTTTTTCCTCTTCTGTTGGATTTAAATATATTTCTCCAAGCATTCCATCAATAGCAACATAATCACCATTTCTAAATATTTTAGTTGCATCTTCTACTCTAGTTACAGCTGGAATAGCATGTGTTCTAGCCATTATTGATGAATGAGAGTTTGTTCCTCCTATTTCTGTTATTATTCCAGATACATTATTAAAGTTTAATTTAGCAGTATCTGAGGTTGTAAGTTCTTTAGCAACTATTATTGTATTTGGTTGTAATTTACTTGTATTTATAGTTTCTTCATTTAATAGTTTTCCTAGGATTCTATTTTTTATATCTGCTATGTCTGTTGCTCTTGCTGCCATATATTCATCATCCATATTTTTAAAAATTTGTATAACACTATTAAATCCTACTTCGACCGCATATTCTGCACTGTAATTTAAATTTGTTATTGCATTCTCTGTTTCTACTGTTAAGCTAGGATCTTGCATAATCATTAGATATGCATTCATTATTTCTTGTTCAGTTCCGCTTATAGAATTTACAATTTCTTCTGTTTCTTTAGTAACTTTCTCAAGGGCTTCTTTGAATCTTTTCATCTCATTGTTTGAGTCTTCTACTATCTTTTTTTCAATAACTCGGTCTTCATTTTTTAATATTACAATATTTCCAAACCCGACTCCGTTTGAAACGCCTTTTCCATTCAACATTTGTATCTCTCCTCCTTTAATTCATTAGTATTATTAATTATTCTCCAAATTTATTATTTATTGCTTGTATTATTTCGTTCATTGCATTTTCTTCGTCTTCTCCATCACATTGTACTTCTATTTCTGTATTTGCTCTTACGCCTAATGACATTATTGCTAGGATTGATTTTGCATTTGCATTTTTTCCATTAAGTTCTATATTGATATTGCATTTAAATTTGTTTGCTAATTTTACTAATTCAGATGCAGGTCTTGCATGCAAACCTGTTTCATTTTTAATTATAACCTTTTCTTTTTTCATTTTATTCCTCCATTATACTTTATCATATTCTTTTAAATTTTTCTTTAGTTTTGCCATAATTGCAGTTGAAACCATTGCTCCAATTATTATAGCTAATAAATATTTTAATGGATGTCCTATTGTAGCTATTACAAATATTCCTCCATGTGGTGCTCTTAATGTACATTCAAATAACATAGATAATGCTCCTGTTACTGCTGATCCAGCAATAAAAGCTGGTATTGTTCTTAATGGGTCTGCTGATGCAAATGGAATTGCTCCTTCAGATATAAAAGATAGTCCCATTATATAATTTACATATGCTGCCTGTTTATCCTTTTTTGGTATTTTTCTTGGAAACGCAGTTGCTAAAAATGCTATTGCAAGTGGTGGTACCATTCCTCCAGCCATTACAGCCGCCATTATTTCATATTGTCCAGATGCTAGCATTCCTGTTCCAAATGTATATGCTGCTTTATTTATAGGTCCACCTAAGTCTACTGCCATCATTCCTCCTAATATCGCTCCTAATAAAACTTTATTAGCAGTTCCCATTGATTCTAGATAATTATTTATTCCTGTGTTTATTGCTGCAACATATGGATTAATTAATAACATAAATGCTCCTATTATTAATATTCCCAATACCGGATATAAAAGAATAGTTTTTATACCTTCTATGCTCTCAGGCAAATAGCTACATAATTTTTTTAATCCTAATACTATATATCCACCAGCGAACCCTGCAATTAATGCTCCTAAAAATCCTGAACTTACTAATACTACTGAGCTATCTGTTAATGATGCAAATGTAGTACCTTGTACTGCTAAAATTCCTCCAACAAATCCTACTGCTAAACCTGGTCTATCTGCAATACTCATTGCTATATAACCTGCTAATATATATAGCATTACATTAAAAGCTGCCCCTCCAACCGTCTTAAAAAATGCTGCAATTGGAGTATTCATTCCAAAATTTGATGGATCAATTGAATAATCATCTAAAAGAAAAGCTATTGCTATTAAAATTCCTCCACCTACAACAAATGGTAACATGTGTGTTACACCATTCATTAAGTGTTTATATATTTGTGTTCCGATTCCCTCTTTTGTTTCTTCGTCTTCTTGATTGTTCTTATTTGTTGAATGATAAACTTTTGCATTATCAGATAATACGTTCTCTATTAATTCTTTCGGTTTATTTATTCCATCTGCTACTTTTGCTTTTATCAACTTTTTACCATCAAATCTTGATAGATCTACTTTAGTATCTGCTGCTATTATTATGGCTTTTGCATTTCTTATCTCATCTTTCGTAAATTTATTTTTTATTCCTGATTGCCCATGAGTTTCTACTTTTACTTTATGTCCTAATTCTTCTCCCATTTTTTCTAAACTCTCTGCAGCCATATATGTATGTGCTATTCCTGTAGGACATGCTGTTATTGCTAGTATCTCATATCCACCATTTTCCTGTTTTACCTCATCTATTTTTGTTTTTTCTGCTCTGTCTATACATGTTAAGAATTCTTTTGGAGTTTTTGCATCTAATAATGCTGTTCTAAATTCTATATCCATTAATAATGTTGATAGTCTACTTAATACATCTAAATGTATATTATCTTTTGTATTTGGTGCTGCTATTAAAAATAATAATTTTGCTGGTTTTCCATCTAAAGAGTCAAATTCTACACCATCTTGTATTACCATTGCTGCTAAACCAGGTTTTGATACAGATTCTGATTTGCCATGTGGTATTGCAATACCTTCACCTATTCCTGTAGTTCCTTCTTCCTCCCTTTTCATTACCACTCTTCTGTATTCTTCTTTGTTGACTATATTTCCGTTATTCATCATTAAGTCAATCAATTTGTCAATCACTTCTTGTTTGTTACTTGCTATTCCATCTAATTGAATAGCTTCTTCGCTAAGTAAATCCGTAATTTTCATTCTTTTTCTCCTTTGTTTTAAATTTGTTTTAAGAGTTTTTCTACCTCTTCTTTTGTTGCCAAGTCTCTAGAAAATGCGCTTGCACTTCCTGTTGCAATTCCCAGTTTGAGTGCATACTCATAATTTTTTGTTTTTTGATATCCGGTTAAAAATCCAGCAACCATTGAATCTCCTGCTCCAACTGTGTTTAATACTTTTCCTTTAGGTGCTTTTGAGAAAAATACTTGATCTTCTGCTGTTACTAATATTGCTCCGTCTCCTCCTAGCGATATTAATACATTTTGTGCTCCCATTAGCTGCATCTTTTTTGCATATGTTATTATATCTTCATTTGTTTTTATTTTTACTTTAAACGTTTCTTCTAATTCTTCTTTATTTGGTTTTATTAAAAATGGTCTATATTTTAATACATTTATTAATAGTTCTTTTGTTGCATCAACTATAAATGTAACTCCATTTTTCTCTAAATTTACACATATTATTTCATAAATATTATTACGTATTCCTTTTGGTACATTACCTGCTAAAATCACTATATCTTCTTTTTTTATTTTTTCAATTTTTTCTAATAGTTCTTGTAAGTTTTCTTCTGTTATTTCTGGTCCGTTTCCATTTAATGCAGTTTCTTCTTCTGAACTAATTTTTACATTTATTCTTGTGAATCCTTTTTTTACTTTTATAAAATCTGTTTTTATTCCATGTTCTTCTATCCTTTTTTGTAGTTCTTCTCCTGTAAATCCTCCTATAAAACCAAGAGCTGTATTGTCTAATCCTAAGTTCTTTAATACTCTTGATACATTAAGTCCTTTTCCTCCTGGTAATATTTTTTCTGATTTGGTTCTGTTTATTTTTCCAACTTCAAACTTGTCCACTTGTGATATGTAATCTAATGCAGGATTAAATGTGATTGTATATATCATTTTTATCCTCCTATCATATTGGTTTCATATTATCATATTTGTTTTTTTTTTACAATAGAATTTTTTATTTTTGGCAATAAAAAAGAACCATAATATTACATATTTATTATGATTCTTTTTTTATTCGATATTTTATTGTTTTTTATGAGTTTTGTGCTGTTCCATTTCCATCTTCAAATGGTATAAATTTATTAACAATACTATCTGTTGTTACTTCTATATCATTATCTGTTTTGAACATTGCAAATGATGTATTTATTTTATTGTCTACTAATTCTTCAACTTCATTTTGTGAGGCATGCTCAGCTAATACTAGTTCACTTACTAGAATTTGTTTTGCATTATGTAACATTTTCTTTTCTCCTGTTGAGAGACCTTTTTCTTTTTGTTTAAAGCTTAAATTTCTAACAACATCTGCAATTTCATATATGTCTCCACTTTTCATTTTGTCCATGTTATCTCTATATCTTTTATTCCAGTTCTTTTCCATCTCTGTTTCATCTTGTTCTAATACATTAAATACCTTTTCTGCTTCTTCTTTACCAATTATATTTCTTATTCCATGTTGTTCAGCAGTTGATGTTGGTACCATAACCTTTACTTCTCCTGGCATTTTTAATATATAATATGATTGTTTTTCTCCCAATACTTCTTTTTCTTCTATTGAATCTATAACCCCTGCCCCATGCAATGGATATACTACTTTGTCCCCTACATTATACATGTAAGCCAACTCCTTTCAAGTCTATATATTTGGTTTGTTTCAATCATTTTTACTATTTTTTCTCAGATTTACCAACCTCTTTTATTATACTACAAAAAATGGCAAAAGTCAAAGCTTTTGCCATTTTTTTTGTATGATTTTATTTATTTGTTGAGCCAAATCCACCTGTTCTTTCTCCTTCTGCATTGTCTCCATCTGCTATTAAAAATGGCATAAATATTGCCTGTCCTATACAATCACCTTTTTTGATCTCTGTGTCTTCGTCTTTTATATTATAAAAAGCAAACATTATATGTCCATCATTATCTGGATTTCCATAATAATCTTTATCTACAATTCCCACACTATTTGCTAATATTAATCCCTTCTTTTTAGGATTTGAACTCCTATTTGCTAACATTAAATATTCATTGTCTCTCATATAAGCTTTCAATCCTGTTTTTACTAATGTTGGGTTCATTCCTTTTTTAAAACTTGGTATAACTGTATCTTCAGCTGCTTCTATATCGTATCCTGCTGAATATTTTGTTTTTCTTTCTGGTAAATTTATTCCTTTATTTTCAAATCCTTTTGCTATTTCAAATCCTCTTAGTTTTTCCATTTTATTTACTTCCTTTCTTTTATTAACTGTTCATATTTTTTCACAATATATTCTAATTGTCAATATGATTTTAAAAAGTTAATATATTAACTTTTTATTAATTAATGTCATATTATGTAATATAAGGAGGCAAATATGAATTCTAATATTATTCCATTAAGCAAATTGCCTATAAATCAAAGAGGAATTATTGTAGAATTAAATTGTAATTCTTCTATAAAAAGACGTCTTTTAGATTTAGGCTTAGTACCAGGTACATATATTACTCCTGTTTTTACTAGTCCATTTGGAGAACCAACTGCCTTTGAATTTAGAAGTACTATAATATCTATTAGAAATGATGATTCTTCTTTTATAAAAGTAAAAAAAGATGTATAATAAATACATCTTTTTTAGGATATTTTAGTTTGTTCCAGTTCCATTTACATTTACCATTCCTGAACTATCTGCTGAAATTACATATTCCCCTTCATTAGAGAAACTTAAGAACGAACTTTTTAAAGTTTGTGCTGCAGTACTATTTTGATTAGTTACCCCAACATAAACTAAGTCTCCTTCTTTTAATACTATAGTTTTATTTGTACTATTATTTAACTTATCTAATATTTGTGATGTATATTCTGAATAATATACATTTTCACCTATTTTTGTATAATTAGATTGTTCAAGTTTTTTTCCTGGGTTTTCATCTAAGTATTGTATTTCCATTTCAATATTATATTCATTTCCTGTTGCTGATAATCTATTTTGAAAATTTTGATATTTAGCCATTGTTAGCTTTCCTGTATTTTTAATATCTGTTACAAATTCTTCAACAATTAATTTTACATTTTCTTGCACAACATTATCATTTCTTTCTGTTAATGTTACTAGTGGTACCACAAATAGCAATACTGCTGCTACAAATAAAGCTATTATTGTAGAGGTTGAGTTTTGCATATCTATCACTTCCTTTCAATATTTATTACTACTTAATTTTCTTCTTTTATTGCTGTAAAGTTGTTAGTTTTATATTTTTCTAATATATATGCTAAATCTTCTGAAAATTCTTTTAGCATTACAACCTTTATTGATATATCTTTTCCTGATGTATATTCATCTATTATTTGTTTTAATTGTCTTATATTTTTTATTTCTGGCTCAATCTCTTTTGTATATTTATTAGCTCTATTAACTAGCTTTTCTTTAATTATTACTATATCTTCATTACTTGCACAAGATATTCTTTGGAACACTTGATGCGGATCTTGATATTTAAATATTGGTATATTCATACACTCTTTGTCAAATCTGTCATAGAATTTTTCCATTTTCATTGGTATGCATCTAAATATCTCATCAGCCTTTTCTTTATACATCCTATCTTTAAGTTGTTCATTCAATTCATAAAATCTTCTTAATATCTCGTCCATATCTTCAGCAACTTCTTGTATTGCCACTTTTGATAGTTCTTTTTCTACATCTTCACAATATTCAGATTTTATAGATGCCATGTTCATTCCCATTATAAACAAACTTTTTAATGTTGGCAAGTCATATAGTATTAATCCTTTTCTTGAGAAATAACTAAAATATGCATATAGTTTTACTAAGTCAACTAATTCTATTTCTCCTTTTTTAATGTTTTCTATAATTTCATTTATTACATCTGAAAATTCATCATCTGATATTTTCCAATATTCTTCTGTTAATAATCTTTTATATGCTGGCATTTTTCCAAGTCCTGCTGTGTTTAAAACAACTTCCATGTTTTCTTTAAATATTCTCATATCAAATATTCTTGTTCTTACGTAATATTCTATAAATTTAAAGAATCTATATTCTGTTTTAAAATTGTAATAATAGTTGTTATCAAATTCTTTTATATAAAATTGTCTATTATCCATTAATACTCTTGATGATACTAAAATTGCCTTATATTCATCATTATTCATAATATCTACAAACTTATCTTTAGTTATTTTTCCTGCTTTTATTTCAAATGATATTGCTATTGTAAATATTAGCATAGTTTGTAAAACTCTATTACTTACATTTGGATAATTCTTATTTACCATTTCAAATACTTTTTGGAAATCATTTAATGCATGTTTTAAAATTCTTAGGTTCCTTGTTCCACTCTTATTAAATGTTGATATTATTATATTTGTGTTCTCTCTTAAGAATCTAATTAAATCTGGATCTGTTTCATATCTTATTAAAATTCCATTTATTATGTAGTCAAATTTTGGTACATATTCAAATGTTTCACCTATTAATTTTTCTTTTATTCTTTCGTATTCATTTGCTTTGTCAAATACATGCTCTATTTTGTCTCTAATTTTTTCTACCATTGGTTTATCTGTTTTTAGTAATTCTCCCTGCTTGTCTAACATATATGTTGCTATAAATGTTTTCATTTCTAAGTTACTACTTTTTAGTTTTGTTGATAATTCTTTTTCATTGCATATAATAATTGTTTTTATATGATCATGTTCTACAAAGTTATTTATATATCCTAATATGTCTATAACATCTACATTTGCTCTTTCAAGGTCATCAAAACATAATACTTTATCATCTGTCGAAAAGAATTCACCATAGTTTACTTTTTCTTCATTTTGTGATATTCCAAATAGATTTGCCATATCAATTCCTGTTTTAGCATATTCAGGAATAGTTGTTTGACCATTTGCGTCCATATATCTTCTTAAATTTTTGTCCATTAATTGTGTTGTTTCCATAAAGATTTTTTTACTTATTTCTTCTAAGTTTGATATTCCATATAATGACATATATATTGTTGTATATTGTTTTCCATTTAATTGCATAGAATCTATTTTTTTTCTTATTTTATTGTTCCAAAAGTATGTTTTTCCAGAGCCCCATTCTCCATTTATCATTATTGCATAGTCTGTATAGTCTGCTCTTATATAATCTAATATACTCTCTACTAAATCTTCCATCTCTTCCTCCTATTTAGGGTATATTCTTAATCTTTTGCTATTGTTAGTACTCCTATATTTTTTCTGTCTATTCCATTTTGTACTAAAACTTTTGCACATTCATTTATTGTATTTCCTGTTGTATATATATCATCTATTATTAGTATTTTTTTATCTTTTATTTTCTGTGTATTCTTTGCTATATACGCACCTTTTGCATTTTCTTTTCTCTGATTTTTATTTAGTGTGCTTTGTGGTGGTGTATCTTTAATTTTTTCTATTATATTTGTTTTTATTTGTATTGATAAGATTCTTGAAATTTCTTTTGCTATTAATTCACTTTGGTTATACCCTCTTTGTTTTAGTCTTTTATTACTTATGGGTACTACAGTTATTATATCATATTTTTTTAATTTTTCAAAATATTTTCGCTTATTTTCTAAAAAATGTGCAATTGTTTTGTAAATATATGGTTTTTCTTGGAATTTTAATAATAAAATTTGACCTCTAATTAAGTTTTCATATTTAAAAAAATAATAATGTTCTATAAAATTTTTTTCTGAATCATTTGAATAATTATCTTTTTTGAATTTAAAATCTTTTTCTAATTTAATTTTGCACCTATTACATAAAGATTTTTTGTTAAGTTTTCCACATATACTGCATACTTGTGGATATATTAAGTCTAATATTATTTCGAGAATATTCATCACTTCTTTCTTTTATAATTTTATAAAAACCCCTCTTTCGAGGGGAAGAATATTTCTTTTTTATAGCACTAATTACCTTTTGGTATTAATATCATTATTACAAAAGGTATATTTACTGCAATCACAATCTCGCACAAACTTGGTATAATTAATAGTACCTTACATAAAAATATACTGGTGATAAAAACGCCCCATATAAATACAATCTTAATTAGTAGTCTTCCTGTTCTGTCATAAATTCTTGTGTTAATCGTTTTTCCTATAAAATACCCTATTGTGGCTACAATTGCTGCTGTAATTCCCATTCGTAGCCAGTTTTCTTCACACAAGAGAATCATAGCAATTCCTAACGTTGTTCCTGTAAGTATTCCGATTAAAATTGATCTACCAACCCGTGCTTTAATGCTCATTTTTTCCTCCAATCTTTACTCTAACTTTGGATTAATACCATTCGTACATTAATATTATATTATGAACTATTATATTTTTCAACTATTTATAATTAATTTTTGCATATTCTTATTATGCAATTGCATATTTTTTAACAGTTAGGTGATTTAGAATGAGATTTTTTTTAATTATAAAAAAACAAATTCTAGTAAATTTGTTTACTATTTTTATATTTATAATAATATTTTTTATATTTTTTACTTTTAAAGATTCAAATTCTTTTGCTATAGAATTTTCTAAAAATAGTATAGCTTCATCAGAACTCATGGAACAAATCGCAAATGTTAATAAAAATGATGAAAAAGTTGCATTTTTAACTTTTGACGATGGTCCTACACTTTCTACTACTCCGAAAGTTCTAGATATATTAAAAGAAGAAAATGTAAAAGCATCTTTTTTTGTTATTGGAAAATATGTAGATAAGCATCCAGAAATAGTAAAGCGTGAATTTGATGAAGGACACTATATTGCTAATCATGGATATGATCATAATAATTCTATTTTATATAAAAGTAGAGATAGCTTTGCTAATGAGATAAAAAAAACAGATATATCCATTGGTAAAGCCATTGGAATAGATAATTATTGTTCCCGCATTTTTAGATTTCCTAATGGATTTATGTCCCCAAACAATAAAGTTCAAAAAAAAGATGCTCTAAAAATTCTTTCTGAATTAAATTATGTTTATATTGATTGGAATTGTTTAAATAATGATTCTGTCAAAAAATATTCTAAAGAACAATTGTTAAATAATTTAAAAAAATCTTCTAAAGATAAAGATATATTAGTTGTATTAATGCATGATACTAAAGATGTAAATGATTCATCTTTGGTTTTAAAAGAATCTATTTCCTATTTAAGATCAGAAGGATATCAATTTAAAAATTTTTATGATCTTTTTCAAAATATAGTTTAACTTTAGAATACAAAAATAGATTTATCAAAGTCTAAAGACATTGATAAATCTATTGGTGCCAACGAAGTAGTTATCTACAACTTTTTTGGCTCTCTTGACGATTGATATAATAATCAATCAAGTTATATATAGATTACCAGATTATTTGATAAAAATCAAGTGATTTTATCAAATAATCTTTTGCAAAATTTTGTTCGTTTTCTATTGCTTTATTGTAAAATGTATGTTATACTAGCTGATATAGGAAATGATGATAAGCAGATGTGGTTTTGCCACCAATTTTACGAATCTTCGTAGGAAGGGTGGTGATGTTTATGGTTAAAGTGATACTATTTTTTATATTATCCTTAATGTTATCTTTAACATTAAACGTTGCCTTGACAGCAGTTCTGTATAAGAACTGGGTTGATAAGCAACTACATAAATAATAAAAACTCACATCTGTACTTTGCAAGGTAGATGTGAGTTTTCTCAATTTATCTGGCAAAACCACGTTTGTGGATTGTCATTTCCTATATTTATTATACACAGATTATATGGAAAAGTCAAATAAATTTCTGGAATTTATGTTATTTTCTCAAAAGCTCCTTAATAAATTTCCAGATTTTTTTATACCACTTCATATCATTTATTTCTATTAAGGCTAATTCTTGCTTGTTTTCTTTATCTTCAATATCTATGTTTCTATAATTCTTACTAAAAATATTATTTGAATTATATTTTTCTCTTCTAATATTTTCAAGTTTATTTTGGTTTTGATTTAACAAGTTATTTAAAGTTTTCTTTTGACTTTCTGTTGCAAAGTAGTCTCTAAATAAGGTAATCAATATCGCATTTGCTTCTTTTGAAATATATTGTTTGGATAAATCAATATTAGGATTAATATTGTAATTATAATTTTTATCCATATTATTTTTGTAAAAATTAATTTTTTCTTGAGGAATCTTAGAATATTCTTCTTCTGAAAAATATTTTAATATTTCTAAAACTTCAGTATATGCTTTTGCATAAGTATTAATCATCTTTAGTTACTCCTTCAATTTGATTTTCCTGTGCTTTCATAAGCTCTGCATTATCCACTTTTTTTACATCCTCAAATGCTATTCCTCTAGTAATAGCATTTGATACAACAGCTTTCATTGATATGTTTGATTGACGATCTATTAGTAATTCATTTAAAGTTAATATGTCACTTTTTTTCCTCGCTTCAAACCCTTGAGATAACAAAGTTTCCATCTGACTAGTACTAATTTTTCCAAGATCATTTCTTACTGTTGTATTTCCATCTCCACCTCTAAGTAAATAATTAATTCCGTTGTATCCATAAATAGAAACAATATCACAAGTACTTTGCTCTTCTTTTAGTAAATTCACTATTTTTAAATCTTGAGGATTAAAGTCTCTTGGCAAAATTTTTATAGCTATTGATAAGAAAAAATCTTTTGATTCTTCAACTCCAAAATTTCCATCATATCTTTTTAATTGTTTAAATAAAAATTGAAATGCTTTTTCTGTATTAGGTTCATTGGTATATTCTTCATATTCTGCTCGAACTCTTTCTACATAAGCATGTGCTAATGGTAAACTTTGTTTTGCCCTTGCTTTGTAATCTTCTTTAAGACACAAGCCTGGTATATTATCATTTAGAGGGGCTTCTCCTGCTTTTATCCTAAATAATGTATTATCAATCAAAAAGTCTTGAACATACTCAATTCCATCTATTGCAAATATTCCATAATAATGTTGTGCTGAATAATTATTACTTTTTTCATTTTTTCCAGTAATAATTTCAAAATTATCATCAAAAGAACAATCATAAATTTTTGGTACATCAATAGTTGTTCCGTCCTCCTTTATAGCACCATCAACATCACCTTTACTTTCTACTCCAATCACTTTAGAATTAATACCAACCGCATTTAAAATTGCTACATAAATTTCTGCCATTCCTTTACATATTTGTGCTTTCTCAGATACATCTGTTTTTTTACCTAAAAGCATTTCTTGCCTTTTTCTGCTTGTCTGAGTTAAGTCTTCATTGCTCTCTTTATTATAGTTTGCCGTGTATCTATTATCGTAAATTAAAATTTTTCCTAATTCTATATGCACAAATTTAGCTATATTTAGGTCAGACATTCCGCTTCTCCTTAATTCAGTTGCTCTATCTATAATATCTTTTACTTTATCTTTCATTTATTTTTCTCCAAAATCTACTTTTTCTAATAATATTGTATCAATTTTATTAAATATTTACAATAGTTTAACACTTAATTTGATATTTATATTATTAAATAGATATAATGCAACTTTATTTTGTTCTGTTGTTTCCATTTCCATAAGTTTAGCCATTGCAAACATTACAAGTTTATACTTTGAAAAATTTATAAGTGTAGTCCTATATTCTTCATCTATACTTTTTAATATACAATCAAATTTCTCATAATTTTCTTTAGTATTATATATAAGACCAGACCATTTGCTTTGGCTCATACATATTGCTAATCTTACTTTATCTTTTATATCCATATTGTTTACCATTTCTATTAAATATTTTACTTTTTCATTTTTCATATTCAAATTACCTCCATATTAAAATCTAGTATCTTTTTTCTTTCTATTCTTTTCAACTTTATTCTCATCTAGTATAGTTACTTTTTTATAAATGTTATTAGCTATTTCGTTATCATTATCATTAAAAATGCCATTTTTGTATAGGTCATCGCTTACAATTTTATAGTTATTATCTTTATCATAGCAAATTCTTTTATGAAAATGGCTCATAATACTATGCCAAAAGCCTTTAAACTTTTGTAATTGGGACTTTAGACTTTCTTTTTCAGCTCGTAATTTATCAATAATACTTTCTTTTCTGTTTATTTCATTTTTTAAGTTGCTAATTTCATCATCTTTTAATTCTAATTGATATTTAAGTGAACGATTTTCTTGTGATATTTCAAATGTAGAATGCTCAAAATCTTTAATTGCCATATTTAAGTCATTTACACTTCTAATAGTTTTAGTAGTATCTTTTACATCATTAGTATAACTTTTTAGTTTCTGGACATCCTCGCTCGAAATAACCATATTATTTTTATTCATTAGAGTAGGTTTTAAATTATCTAATATTTCATTTATATTAGTGCTTTCATTATCAAGTATTTTAGTTTGCCTATTAGCTTTATCAAGTTTTTGTTCTTTCTGTTCTAATTGTTTCTTGATTTTTCTATAATTGTCCATATCGTTAACATTAATGTCTTGATTTCTACCTTTTTGCTTTTCTTTTAACTTAAAATCCATATCATAAAACTTATTAAAAGACTTTATACAAGCATTTCTCATTTTATCTTGTATTTGTTTTAATGTGGTTTTAGTAAATAACTTTGATTTTACTACTTGTTTTTTCATTCCTCTTTTACAATCATAAGAAACTGGAACACCTACAATGTGCATATGGGGAGAAACTTCATCAAAATGTATTGTAGCATTTGCTATTTTAAAGTCTGGTACAATTTTTATTAAATCTTTTATTTGTTCATTATATACATCAACCATTTTAAATCTATATCTTTCGTCTTTATCATTCCAAAAGTCCATATCTCCAAGTTCAATTATAATCTCACAAGCAATATCGTTCTGTGAATCACATACTTTTTTGAAGTAATCTTCAATTTTTCTATCTTCACGAGTTTGCTTTTTGTTATATTCTAATCTTGCTTTTTCAAATTCATCTAAATATACTTGCTTAACATCATTTACAATATCATTTGTTCCATAAATCGTTCTAATTAACTCTCTTTGATTATCATAATCTCTCAAATTATGTTTGTTTACATCTGACAAGTCTTTTGCATTTTGAATTGCATTATTAGATAGAGAAGTAGTGCCAGATAAATTTTCTTTTGCAACTTTCTTTGCTAATTTACTTTTGTTTTTATCACTACCCAAGTGAAAAGAATATGCCAATTCTTGCTCCATAAAAGCACCTCCTTTGAATTTTCTTCGTAGCATAGGACTTGGCTTTGCCATAAGTCCTAACCCCCTATGAGTTATGACATACCATCATAACTCGGGGGCTCTGCGAGGCAATAAAATTTATTTTGTGCAAATAAATTTTATTTAAATTAACTATCGCCACTTTCATTTTTACTTTGTAAAAACAAAACGTGCCACGTTAATTTGTTGTTTCAGCATTTTCTTCGTAGAATTTTACTGGCTTGACACTTACTGAAATAGGAGTATTATCTTTTGTATAAATTACACTATCATTAGTTTCATCTGGTATATAATCAAATGCTGTATCAATTTCTTGCATTTGAAATTTATCTTCTTCGTTAATATAGATTATTCCAAATTTATAAGTTTCCATTTTATTATCTGGATCTAATTTATAATAATCCTCTAAAGGAAACACTCTAACAATAGCACTATTATCTTCAACAAAGTTAAAGTAAAACATTTGCTTTTGCACATAGTATGTTGCCTCTGTAAAATGTACATCATAGTATTGTTGTAACCTCATTATTATTTCGCCAACTTCTTCCTCTGGTAAATAGTTGCTAAATCTAACACTTCCTAATACATTACCTAATATCATAGGCTTTGTAGTATCGATATAACCTTTATCAAATAACTCTTGACAAGGCTTACAAATAGATTCTCTAAAATTAATTTGCTTTACTTCTATTACTGTACCTATAATATCTAATTCAATATCTTCAACATATCTCATTATTAAATCAGCTTGTTCTTCTCGTGTATAATCTTTCCAAGTTTTAGTTCGTTCTTGATATTCTTTATTTAGCTTAATCTTATTAATAAAATCAATATCTCTTTTTAGTAAAATATCTCTTGGTGTAAATTTTAAATCTTCTACACAATCAGTAGTATCTAATTTATTTTCAAGTTCTGTAATAGCATTTTCAACTATTTTCTTTTCTTCATTATATTCCTTTAGTTCAAAAGCACCATTGATATAGGCTTTTTTTATTCTTTCTAGTTTGTTTTTCTGATTGTTTATTTCTTTTTCTAATTGTTCTTTTGGCTCATCAAATTTTTGCTTTATCATAGGCAAGAAGAATTGATTTACAACAGAGTCATATTCGGTTA
>CAMEJH010000021.1 GCA_945919455.1 uncultured Clostridium sp.
TCATGTTCTTTTTTGTATAATTCTAATACTTCATCCCATAATTTTTTTGTTTTTTCTGTTGTTCCTGTCAAGAAACTACTATCTCCTTCATATGGTGTATAGTTTTTTTGAATAAAGTTTCTTACATTAATTTGTCTTTTCCATTCGCCTTTTTCAAAGCCTTTCCATTGTTCAAAATCCATTTTTATATACCTCCATTTTTATTATTTACCATTTTGGTATTTTTTATTATTTTTTCCTAGGGTATTATAATATTTGTACTCGAAAAAGTCAATAATAAACAATTAAGTTTACCTATTTTTTGCATAAAAAACCACACAGCATGTAATACATGCTGTGTGGAAATTTGGGTTTTACGGGAGATAACTTCTACAGATATACAAGAACATTACTTCATATATGTCAGTAAATTTTAGCCCCTCAATGTCATAACTTGTGATTATTTTATTGCCTTGGGTTGTGACAATGTTGACCTTAGTGTCCTGGAATTTGCAAAGAGACTTCCAACTTGCTCTAAATTCATCAAAATGCTCTCCGAATTTTTTTAATTCTTCTGTTTCTACGGCATTTCCATAAATAATTAAGCAAGTGATGTCCCAAGCCCCGTAAGGAAACAATTTTTCCTTGAAGAGCCGAATTTGCTCAAATGTTCCAAGCGGTTCTGTTTCGATATCCTCATATTCCTTTTCAATAGGAAGCCATACATATCGCTTCATTGCGATAACATCTTTGATATCAAACATTTCCATTGCCAAGATAATGAATCTAAGACTAATGGAACGGTCCGGAAGATTTTTGGTAGTACTTTCCCATGTGGCCTTTAGAAGGGCATATTTATCAAAATATCCTACTTTTTCCTCTTCATCAGTCATCGTAGGTATCCCTTCTGTTTCGTAAACCATCTGGTGTCCTCCAGCAAAGAAAACCAAGAAGATGATAAAATACTTGATGGCATCAATATCAGACATTTCTTCATAACCAGATTTGTCAATTTTGTTCATGATGTCCATAATGAGTTTTGCAGCATTTGAATCATAGCGGTAAAAATACTCAATTGAAATCAGTTTGCTAATTACTTGATATGCTGCATCCATCATGTTTTTTAAAGCTGCATCTTTACCAATCCTGCTTAATGCACCTTTCGCTTTGATCGGTGTTCCAGGGATAAGTCCCCAGAATTTTTCCATTACTTCTCTCTCTTTTTTGGGAAGGCTTCTTACTGTGTCTTCGAGATTGTACAAATTAATGTTTAACTCTGGTATTCCTCCTTCTTTCATTGGTTGGCGGGCACCCCGAATATGGTTTGCCAGCACTTGAATTGCTTCTTTGTCATACCCCACTAGTTGCTTCTTTTTACCCATTTTTTACATTCCTTTCGATACTCAAATGAGTTTCTTTACAAAAGAGTCCTATACTATTATATCATATGTTTACATAAATTAAAAGCATTTTTTACCTATTATGGTAAAAAAACTATGTTTTTTCTTGCTTTTTTTCATTTTTGAATATATAATTCTTTTAGTTTTAAAGAAAGGACTTTGATTATGGATAAAATTATTAACAAAATAGCAGAAGAATTAAATGTAAAAAATACACAAGTAGAAAATGCAGTAAAATTAATTGATGAAGGAAATACAATTCCATTTATAGCGCGTTACAGAAAAGAAGCCACTGGTGGATTAAGTGATGAAATTTTAAGAGACTTAGGAGAAAGATTAACATATCTAAGAAATTTAGAAACACGTAAAAGTGAAGTTATAAAATCTATAGATGAACAAGGAAAATTAACAGACGAATTAACAATTGCAATAGCAGCCGCAGAAACTCTTGCAGAAGTAGAAGATTTATATAGACCATATAAACAAAAAAAGAAAACAAGAGCAACTGTCGCAAAAGCAAAAGGATTAGAACCTTTAGCAGACATCATTTTTACTCAAGAAGATACACATCCAATAAACGAGATTGCTAAAGAATATGTGAATATTGATACTCTATCTGAAGAAGATAAGAAAAATAAAGATAAAGTAGTTGCTTCTGTAGAAGAAGCAATTCAAGGCGCATTAGATATAATTGCTGAAAATATATCTGATAACGCAAAATATAGAAAATATATTAAAAAAGTTTGTTACAGAGAAGGTACTATAGAAACTAAGGCAACTAAGCCAGACGAAAAATCTAATTATGAAATGTATTACGATTTTTCAGAATTAGTTTGCAAACTTCCAAGTCATAGAATTTTAGCAATTAATAGAGGAGAAACTGAAGAATTTTTAAAAGTTTCTATAAATAAACCTGAAGATAAAATTTTATATTATATGCAAAAAGATGTTATTAAAGGTAATACTCAATTTAAAGAAATGCTTGAAAACACAATTTTAGATGCTTTTAAAAGATTAATTGAACCCTCAATAGAAAGAGAAATCCGCTCTGATTTAACAGAAAAGGCCGAAGAAAAAGCAATAAAAGTTTTCGGTCAAAATGCTAAGCAATTATTACTTGGAGCACCTATAAAAGGTAAGACAGTTATGGGATTTGACCCTGCTTATAGAACAGGTTGTAAAATAGCTGTAATTGATGAAACTGGTAAAGTTTTAGATACAGCAACAGTATACCCTACAGCTCCTCAAAATGATATAGATGCTGCTAAAAAAACTTTATTAGCATTAATAGAAAAAGACCATGTAGATATGATTGCAATTGGTAATGGTACTGCTTCTAGAGAATCTGAAATGTTTGTTGCTGACATGATTAAAGAAGCAAAACATGATGTTTGCTATGTAATTGTAAGTGAAGCTGGTGCTTCTGTATATTCTGCATCAAAACTTGCAACAGAAGAATATCCAGATATAAATGTTTCTATACGAGGTGCAATATCAATTGCTCGTAGACTTCAAGATCCTCTTGCTGAACTTGTAAAAATTGACCCTAAAGCAATTGGTGTTGGGCAATATCAACATGATGTAAACCAAAAGAAATTATCAGAAAGTTTAACAGGTGTTGTTGAAGATAGTGTTAATAAAGTTGGTGTAGATGTAAATACTGCTACTCCTTCACTTCTTTCTTATGTTTCTGGTATTAATAATACTATTGCAAAAAATATAGTTAAATATAGAGATGAAAATGGAAAACTAAAAGAAAGAAAAGAACTCCTAAAAGTTCCTAAATTAGGAAAAGTAGCATATGAACAATGTGCAGGATTTATTAGAATTCCTGATGGAAAAAATCCTTTAGAAAATACTGCCGTTCATCCAGAAAGTTATGAACCAACAGAAAAGCTTTTAGATTTACTTGGATTTAAAGTTACTGACTTACGTAGTAAAGAAAATTTAAATTCACTACGTGAAAAATTAAAATCTGTAAATATTTCTGAACTTGCACAAAAACTTGATATTGGAGAAATGACTTTAACAGATATTATTTCGGAACTTTCTAAGCCTGGCCGTGATCCAAGAGAAGACATGCCTAAACCTGTACTTCGTAATGATGTTTTAAAATTTGAAGATTTAACAGAAGGAATGATATTAACTGGAACTGTTCGTAATGTTATAGATTTTGGTGCATTTGTAGATATTGGTGTTAAATATGATGGACTTGTTCATATTTCTGAAATGAGTAATTCTTATATAAAGTCTCCTTCTGAAGTTGTTTCAGTTGGCGATATTGTAAAAGTTAAAGTTATAAAAATTGATCAAGAACGAAAAAAAGTTGGACTTTCTATGAAAATTTAGTTATTAGAGGGCGTAATCTTATGCCCTCTTTTCTTTTGTTTTTCTTATTACAATTTCTCCATAAATTTTTTCTTGCAGTCATAAGAAGAATGTACATATCTATTTAAAGTTATATTAACATCAGCATGTCCTAGCACTTCACTTAAAGATTTTATATCCATGCCTACTCTTATACATCTTGTTGCAAATGTATGTCTTAAACAGTGAAAATTTCTATACTTAACATTGCAGTTATCAAGTACTTTTTTGTAAACATATTGAAAACTACGAGGTTCTATATATTTTTCTTCATCTCCTGTTAATACATACGCTTCTTTTGAATAATTGCTACTAATTTTTTTCAACTCATCGTATAATATTTGAGGAATAGGAATTTTTCTCTCAGATGTTTTTGTCTTTGGTGGAGTTATTATAATTTTTGTTTTATTTTTTTCTATATATACTCTTTGCAATGTATGTGTTACATTTATTAGCCTTTTGCTTAGATCTATATTTTCCCATTTTAAAGCACATATCTCTCCAATTCTCATTCCAGTAAAAATTGATATTAATATTCCTATACTTCGTATATCCCCTGAATTTATGCATGATTTTTCAATTTTTTTAATCTCCTTTTCATTAAAAACTTGTAATTCCGACTTATGCGATGTTGGCATTGTTATTAAGTCTAATTTAAAATTTGTACTATATTTTCTTTCTGCAAATTTTAAAATAGATTTTAGTACTAAAACAATATCTCTTACTGTTTTATCTGATAGACTACTTTCTAAACTATCTATAAATTCATTCATATCATAATTAAGAAAATAATTTAATCTTTTGTTTCCAAATTTTTTGTTTAAATATGTATTTATAATGTAATTATAATTTAAATATGTTGATTCTTTTATTTGGTGTTTTTTATATAACAACCAATTATCTGTGAGTTTTTTAAACTTTATACCCCATAGTCTAATACTCATTCCTTTTTCAAATATGTTCAAATATACCACCTCTTTCGAATACTATTATACTGTTTTTATGATATATTTTCATTTAATTAGTTGTTCTTTTTGAGTATTTTTTTAATATGCTTTTAAAGTATGTTTTAAAAAAAATTAAAAGGACTACTTTTTAGTAATCCTTTAGTATTTTTCTTGTATTTCTTTTATTTTATCAAAATTATTTTCTAATATTTCAAGAAACGCTTCAGCAATTTGAGGGTCAAATTGTGTTCCTTCACATTTTTTTATCTCATCTTTAACATATTGTAAGTCTAATGCATCTCTATAACTTCTTCTACTTGTCATAGCATCAAACGTATCTGCTACTGCTGCAATTCTTGCTAAATATGGTATATCTTCTCCTTTTAGTCCTGATGGATATCCTTTTCCATCAAATCTTTCATGATGATGTTTTACTATTGGTATTATTTCTTTAAATGTTGATGCAGCTCCTAGAATATGTGCTCCAATTGATGGATGATTTTTTATTTCTGAGTATTCTTCATCAGTTAATTTTGCTTGTTTTTGTAATATACTATCTGGTATTCCTATTTTTCCAATATCATGGAATAGTCCACCTATTCGTAAAGTTTTTATTTGTTCTTCTGACAATCCAACTTTTTCTCCAATTAATACAGAATATTCTGACACTCTATCTGAATGTCCTCTTGTATATGAGTCTTTTGCTTCTACAGTGTATCTTAAAGTTTGAACCATATCTAAATAAGCTTGCTCAAGTTTTTCATTTGATTCTGATAATTCTTCATTTATTCTTTTTATTTCATACATTTGCTTAATTGATTTAATTCCTGATTCTATTAAAAGTAATAGCTGATCAAATTTATCACTTTTTTCGCAATATCCTTGTATATCTAGTCTTTTTATGGTTTCTAATGGTGGAGCTAAGTCTTTATGTCCTGTTAATAATAGAATATATAATTCTTTATTGAATTTTCTTATTTCTTCTACTACTTCATCACCATGAAGTGGTGTCATCATAAAGTCTAATAGCATTAAATCAAAATGTTCTCTTCTTATTGTTTCAATTGCCTCTACTGGATCTGTTATTCCTACAAACTCATAATCTGTCCTCTTTAAAAACACAGATAGAGAATCTATTATTCCTATTTCATCATCTACTGCAATTATTCTATATTTTTCTTGTTTTTCTGTTTTTAATTCATTTTGAAGCGCTTTTCTCATTGTTTCCACCCCTATTTTCTATTTATTGATATTATATTCGTTAATTATATAAAAATCAAGATTTTTATATAATTTCTTTTAATATTCTGCATAAGATTTTATCACTCATATTGCATCATGTAGTCTATTTAAATATATTGTTTTGTTTTTATTATTTCATTTTTGTTACATTTGTATTTCATTTTTATTACATTTTGCTTTTTTGTTTGATTTTTGAGTTATACCTTGATATACTAAATTTGTGATATTTTATGGAGGATATAATGGAAGAATTAGACCAAGATTTTGTTGATAAATTGAATATTATTTTTTCTTCAACTTCCACTTCTTTCGATTTGATTGAATATAAAGAGGTTGAGGATCCTTGTGTTGCTTTAACTATTATTGGAGAAAATCGTCTTACTGATGCTGAAATATTTGTAAGACGTGGATTCAAATTTTCTTTTAAAGCTTTTTTTTCTACTCTAGTTCTTACAATAATGAATATGTTTATATAAAAAGAGAGTTCATATGAACCCTCTTATCTTTTTATTGGTACTATTATATTAAATGTTGTACCTTTACCTTCTTCAGTTTCAAATGTTATATCTCCACCAAATCTAGCTTTAATATTTGAGTATGACATATATAATCCAAGTCCTGTTCCATTTTTTCCTTTGGTTGTTATCATTTCTTTAAATAATTTTTCTTGAACTTCTTTTGGTAGCCCTCCAGCGTAGTCTCTTATAGAAAATATAACATCATTTCCTTTTTTATTTACTTCTAATTCTATATTTTGTTCTCTCTTTCCATCATATGCTTGTATAGAATTTGAAATCATATTGTTTACTACTTGTACTAAACTATTTACATCTCCATTTAGGCTTAAATTTTCATCTGTTTTCATCATTACATTTAAATATATATATGCATTTTTTAACTCATGTTTCATTAATATATTAACTCTTTTTACAAGTTCCCCTACTGTAAATGATATATCTTCTTGGTTAGATAAAGCTACTGCCTGTCCTTTTACTGTTGTAATAATATCTGACATATATTCTATATGCGTTCTTATTTTTGGTATCCAACTTTCCATATCTTTTGCAATTTCATGATGATCTTGAGAATTTACTAATGGGTCGTCTATTGATTCATCATATTCTTTTATTAAGTCTTCTAATCCTTCTACTGCTCCTGAAATAGACATTATTGGTGTCTTTAAGTTATGTGCTATACCTCCTATTAATTGTCCTAATGATGCTAAACGTTCTCTTTCCATAAGTATATCTTGATTATTTTTTATTGTTTCCATATCTTCTTTATGTTGTGTAATGTCTTTTAATAATACTAAGGTTCCAAGTGATTCGTTTTCTGAGCTTATAGTTGTTATTTCTACAGTAAAGTATTTCTTTATTTTTTCAAATTTTTGTTCAAATGATATTGTCTTATTTGAATGTTTTGCTTTTTCTATTCCTTTTTCTATTTTATTAATATTAGATTTTTTATCTTTTTGTTCATTTAATATTTCTATTAAATTTTTACCTCTAATATTTTCGTTTTTTATTTTAAATGTATCTATAAATGTTTTATTAAAATCTATTATATTATTTTCTTCATCTAAAACAATATAGCTGTCTGAAATTTTATCAACTATTTTTTGTAGCGCTATTGGTGCAATCCCTAAGAATTTAAATTTAAAAATTGATATTGCACATAATAATATTGTAATTGTAAATGTTATTGGTGTAACATATATTGACATTTTTATTATTTGAACCGCACCTAAAATACTCGTCACTACTGGGAAAGCTATTCCTATAACAATTAACAATGATTGTTTAGAAAATGAACCCGAATTTTTTATTGATGCTTTTAATAAGAAAAATATTCCACAGGCTAATAATGAATATGAGTACAAATTATGTATTGATGCGTATGGTCCAAATATTGTATCCGATATATTAATTGAATATTGTTTGTAGAACAAATGATGAAAATCATTTGTCCACAATACTAACAATGTAATCAATGGTACAATAAATAAAAGTAGATATTTTTTCTTAAATGTAATTTTAGTTTTTTCATAAATTAATCCTAAGAAAAATACAGCAATTGGTACCAAGCATATTGGTATATATACAAAATAATCAAAATATATCTTTGGTATCCCAAGTTTGTCAGAAAGAGTTATTTGTAAAATCATTCCAACACACCAAGTTAATAATAATTCTACCGCATATTTAAACATTTTCATTAGTTGATTTTTCTTTTTATCTTTATTAAGATATGTTATCATTATAACATTTATAAATGCTGTAATAATTAGTGCCATTAATGAATATGGATTAGCAATTTTCATCTTTTTCTATTTCTCCTTTTATTAGCTTTAGTATATTATTTAAGTATTTTTTGTCTATTTGGGGCCATTTAAAACCATATATATCTAAAAGTTCTATACTATGTTTTGAATCAATTCTTATTTTACTATCATAGTTTAAATTCAATTCTTTGTCAAGGTCATTTATCAAATGTGTTATTTTTTCTGAATCAGAACTTTTGATTATACTTTTTATTTTTCTTTTAAATTCTTCTTCACTTACAACTCTTATAGCATCTTCAAATTCATTTATAATTTTTAATAATTTTTCTATGTACACATGGTTGTGATTAAATAAATGATATATTCTATTTTTATTATTTGTTGACTCAATTATTTTCATAACTGCTTTAGCTGTATAATCTATAGGTGTAAACTCCAAATAATCTTTCATCAAGTATTCTGGAATACATCCCAATTCTTCGAATGTTTTTAGTCTTTCTATATAAGCATTTTCCGAAATATTATCTTGAAACTTTCCATCTTTATATCGTGGCATTAAATTACCCATTCTCAAAATATATGAATCAACACCATCTAAAATTGAGTCCAATATTATTTTTTCAGCCTCAAATTTACTTCTTACATATACATTATCCAATTTCTGTCCAACAAAAAACTTATTCTCACTAAAAATAATTTCTTCATCAAATTCTTGTTGTATTAATTTATCATTCATAAATGCATTTCCAGATATACTTAGTGTGGAAATATGAAATATCTTTTTATTAAATGTTTTTGCAAACTCAACTATTTTTTCTACACTTTTTACATTAATGTTATAAAATTCCTGATAATTGCCATAATGTGAAACCTTAGCAGCAGAGTTAACTATTACATTTATTGAATTTGCAATATTAAATAATTCTTCTTGATTTAGCCCAAATCCATTTTCTGTTATGTCTCCTTGTATTGCAAATATTCTATTTTCCATAAACTTATCGTATTTTTCTCCAAAATAATAATGCATTTTATTTAATAATTTTTCTCTTACTGTTGAGCCAGCATCTTTTCTTATTATTATGTATATTTTTCCTTTTTCTTTATTTAAAAACTCTTCTAAAATATGCATTCCAAGAAAACCAGTTCCACCTGTTAGTAGAATATCATTTTCTTTATTAACTTCAACTTCGCTTGGAATCGTCATGTTTTCTTCAAATATATATTTGTATTTTTCATTCAATCCGTATAAATTTTTGTCATCATTTTCTTTTAAATCACTTTGTATTTTTTCTGCAAGTTCAATAATAGTTGGATATGCAAATATATCTGAATATTTTACTTTATCTGTCATGTTTAATAATTTGATGTTTAAATTCATTGCTAATATTGAATCTCCGCCTAATTCGAAGAAGTTATCTTTAATTCCAATAGGTTTTGTTTTCAATACTTCTTCCCAAATTGAAACTAGTTTTATTTCCAAATCACTTTTAGGTGCAATATATGCTTTTTTCTCATTTCTAAGAATTCCCTCTGGTATTGGCAATGCATTTTTGTCTATTTTTCCATTTGGCGTATATGGTAATTCATCCATTGCAGTAAAATATGAAGGAATCATATAACCTGGTAAATATTTATTTAAATGTTTTCTTAGTTCTGAAATTCTTATTCTTTTATTAGAAATATAATATGCTGATATTATTTCTCTATTTCCAATTGTTTGTTTTACAACTTTAGCATCTTTTATTCCTATATATTTTAACATCATTTTTTCTATTTCATCTAATTCTATTCTAAGTCCTCTTATTTTTATCTGATTATCAATTCTTCCTAAACAAACAATTTCTCCAAAATCATTATAAAAACACATATCTCCAGTTTTATACATTTTACTGTTTTCTATAAACGGATTTTTCACAAATCTTTCTTGAGTAATTTCATCTCTGTCTTTATACCCTATTCCAACTCCATCTCCTGCAATATATAATTCACCTGTAACGCCAATAGGAACTACTTGCATATTTTTGTCTAAAATATAACATTGCGTATTAGCAATTGGTTTTCCTATTGTTATATTTTTTTCTTCTGTTTCATTTTTTATTGTTGACCATATTGTTGTTTCTGTCGGACCATACATATTATAAATTTTACCATCGGTATTTTCTTTTAATTTATCTAAAATTCTATCAGTCAATGGTTCTCCACCAACCATTATATCTGTCATATTATGTAAAAATTCTAAATTACTATCTTCAAGAAGAATTCCATATCTTGAAGGCGTAGTTTGAATCATATTTACATTATTTTTTACACATAATTTATTTAATTTTGATGGAATATTTTGTTCTTCTTCTGTTGCTAAAACTAATGTCATTCCAGAAGATAATGTTCCCCATATCTCAAGTTCAAATATATCAAAGCATATAGTTGTCACAGAAACTAAATTTTTAGATTTATTGAAATCAATAATTTCTTTCGTTCCAACTATAAAATTCGTTAAATTTTTATGCATAATTTGCACGCCTTTTGGCATTCCCGTTGAACCTGAAGTATAAATTAAATATGCTAAATCATTTGATCTATTAATATTTTCTATATTCTTTTTGTCTTGTGCAAGAATTTCTAAATTTTCAAAATCCGCACGTATTTTTTCATAAAAATCTATTCCATCAAATAATTCTTGATTTGTAATCAATATTTTTGCATTGCTATTTTGAAGCATATACTCAATTCTCTTTTTGGGATAATCAGGGTCTATTGGTATATATGCTGCTCCTGATTTCATGATTCCTAAAAGTACTACTATTAATTCAATACATCTTGGATACATTACTCCAACAACATCATTTGGTTTTATTCCTCTTTTTTTCAAATAATTTGCAACTTGATTAGCTTTTTCATTCAATTCCTCATATGTTAGTGTTCTATTATTGCAAACAACTGCAATTTTATTTGTTACTTTTAATACTTGTTCTTCAAACAATTGTGAAATGGTTTTATTTTTGTCATATTCCAAATATGTATCATTAAATTCATACAATATTTTATTTTTTTCCGCTTCTGAAATAATTTCAATATCTTTTATTTTAACTTCATTATTATCTAGAACAGAATAAATTGTATTCATATAATGTTCAAACAATCTATTAATGGTAGATTTCTTAAACAGATCTGTGCAATACTCCAAATTTATAGTATGTGTTTTAGGTTTTATTTCCATAGATAGATTAAACTTAGAAATATTATTATTAATTTCAACAATCTCAACTTCTTTTTCTTTAAGTTTAACAATGTTTTCTTCATTATTTTGATATGTAAACATCACATCAAATAAAGGATTTCTTGAATTATCGCCTTTTATTCCTAATTTTTTGACTAATCTATCAAATGGATATGGCTGATGTGATAAATCATCTAATATTTGCTTTTTGATTCCATTTGCGAATTCCTGGAATGTTAAGTTTGAATCAATGTTTGCTTTTACAACAATATTATTAACAAACATTCCTATCATTCTTTTTGTTTCATTTATATCCCTATTTGCAATTGGACTTCCTAATATTATTTCTTCTTGTCCTGTGTATTTATAAAGTAATATAAAAAATGTTGAAATGAAAAACATATATGGTGATAATCCTATTTTTTTGGCATATCTTTCTATTTTTCTATATTCTTTAATATCTATTATTTTATTAATTTTATTTCCTTTATAACTTCTTGATGCTCCCATTTTATAATCATAAGGCAAGTTTAAACTAGAAAGTTCACTTTCCTTAAATTTATTAATCCAATATTTTTCAGCTCTTTGGATTTTTTCACTATTATTATATTCCTCCTCCCAAACTGAATAATCTACATATTGAATTGGAATTTTCTTTAAATTATCTCCATTATATAATCTATTAAATTCTATAATTAGATTTTTTAAAGAAGTTCCATCCATTATTATATGATGAGAATCTACTAATAGCATAGTTTTATTTTTACCTAAATAATGAATTTCAACTCTTAATAAATTTCCTCTTGATAAATCAAATGGTTTTACAAATCTTTTTATTATTTGTTCTTTTTCTTCTTCCTCATCATAAAATACTGGTATTTCAAAATCAATTTTTTTAGAAATAACTTGTATAACATTTTCATCATGTACTACAAATGCTGTTCTTAATGTTTCATGTCTTTCAATAATTTTATTAAATACTGCTTTTATTTTATTTTTATCTAATATTTCATCTACAAGAATTCCACCTGGCATATTATATACTAAATTATTGTCACCTATCATTTTAGAATTATAATAAATTCTTTTTTGTGCAGTTGATAATGGATAAAATTCCTTGACTGGTGCTTTTTCAATTCTTGTTCTTGTATTATTCTCATCCATATATTGTTTTATTAAGTCTGAAATTTGCATCAAATTATTTTCAGATAAAATATTCTTTATATATATTTGTACATTAAATTTTGAGAGTATTTTTGTTGATAAGGTTATTGCTGTTAATGAGTCTCCTCCTAAATCTAATAATGTATCAGTCATACTTATATTTTCAATGTGCATCATTTTTTTAACAATTTTTACTAGTTCATCATCTATTTCATTTCTTGGTTTAACTATCTCTTTTTTTAATTCTTCTATATTAGGCTCAGGCAATGATTTTCTATCAATTTTACCATTTGGTGTATATGGCATTTTTTTTATTTTTACAAAATACTGTGGTATCATATATTGAGGTAATTTGCTTTGTAAATATTTTCTTATTTTATCCTCATTAACTTGTCCATTCTCAACATAAAACGCACATAATGCTTCTTTATTTGATACAGTCTTTTTTACTACTACCGCATTTTTGATATTCTTTAAAACTGTCAATTGTTTTTCTATTTCATCAAGTTCAATTCTTAATCCTCTTATTTTAACTTGATTATCTATTCTTCCATAGCATGTTATTTCATAATTTTTTTCATAAGCGCCTAAATCTCCAACTTTATACATTCTCATTCCACTAACAAATGGATTTTCCATAAAACTATTTTTAGTTTGTTCTGGTTTGTTCATGTATCCTTTTCCAACACAATCTCCTGATATATAAATTTCACCAATTGTTCCAAATGGTAATATTTTTTTATTTTTATTTAATATATATATATGTGTATTTGATATTGGTTTTCCTATTGTTATTTCTTTTTGATTTGTTACATCTACAATGTTAGAGTAAAATGTTTCAGAAGGACCATATCCATTATATATATGTACATTTTCAAAATTGCTTATCAGTTTATCTCTTAATGTTATTGGTAATGGTTCACCTGCTAGCATTATATGTTTTATACTTTTTACATCATTTAAGTTGTCAAAATTATCCAAATGTACTTTCATAACTGATGGCGTTGCTTGCATTATGTCTATTTCATTTTCTTTAATTATTTTTTCGAGCAATATACTTGACTTTTGTTCTGTTTCATTTGTTAAATAAACATTTAGTCCCTTTGATAATGCCATTATTGTCTCAAAAATAAAAATATCAAATGAAACAGTTGTTATAGCCAATATCTTATGAGTTTTATCATCTTTAAAAAATGATAAATTTTTTGTATTATATGCATAGAAATTACTTAAAGTTCTCTGTGTTTGCATTACCCCTTTAGGTGTTCCTGTTGAACCTGAAGTATAAATCAGATAAGATAAATCATCTGGTTTTGATATATTTTCTATATTGTCTTTATGCTCATTATAAAATTCATTTTCTAATTTTATACTAATTGTTTTTTTGTTGGTTTTTACATAATCTTCTTTTTCTGTTAAAAGAATTTCAGCATTACTATCTTCTAGCATATATTCGATTCTTTCAGCAGGGTAGTCTGTTGCAATCGGAATATAACTTCCTCCTGACTTCAAAACAGCCAACATTGCAATTATAACTTCAAAAGAACGATCTTCTAATATTCCGACTATTGAATTATTTTTTACACCGTTTTCTCTTAATACATATGCTAAACTATTTGCTTTTTCATTTAATTCTTTATATGTCATTTCTTTATTTTCAAATGTTAGAGCAATATTATTGGGATTTAATTCAACTTGTTCTTCAAAATATTTTATTATTGGAACATTCTCATCATATTCTAATTCTGTTTTATTAAGTTCATTTATAAGAAAATCTTTTTCTTTTGGTGTAACAATTTCAATGTCTTTAATTTCAATATTCTCTCTTTTTAGAATTTGTTCAACAATGTTTAAAATTCTTTTATGAATATTTTCTATGTCTAAATCCGCATAAATTGAAGTTTTATAATCATATGCTATATTTAAAGAACCGGTATCATCTATATCATATATATGAATATCTATGTTATCTGCGCAATAACCATTAAATGTCCAATCTGTTTTATATTTTACATTTTCTCCTGAATTTTGAGCATTTGTTATTTGATATGATATTAAAATATTATATAATCCTAGCATATCTGGATGTTTTTTTCTTAAATTTTCTAATAGACATTGATATGAATATTTTTGATGTTTTAACATTCCAATCGAATCTATTGCAATTGTTTTTACAAATTCTTTAAAACTTATTTTTTCATTTAAATTTATTCGCAACGGTACAGTATTTACAAACATCCCTGCCGCATTTTTTTCTTTATAATTAGTTCTATTTAAAATCGGTGTTCCTATTACAAAATCATCTAAATTACTAATTTCTCCTATATATATTGCATAAATTGCCATAAAGAAATTGTATAAAGATATTTTATTTTCTTTACAATAATTTCTAATCTTATTTACTACTTTTTCATCAAAATTAAATAATATTCTCTTTCCTTCTGGGTTCAAAATATTCTCATTATTTTTACTTCCTAATATATTTGCAGTTTCTGGAATTGTATTAAATCTTTCTTCCCAATATTTTTTATCTTTTTGAAATTTTTCGCTTTTCATATATTCTTTTTCATCATTAATATAGTCTATATATGAATATATAGGCTTTGTTTCTATTTCTTTATTATTTATTAATTGGGAATATGTTTTTATGATTTCATTGCAAATAAACGCTAAAGTCCATGCGTCGGCAATTAGATGGTGTATATTAAGCATAAAAGCCCCTTTACCATCTTCAAATTTAAAGATATAAAATTTAAATAGCAATTTGTTTTCAAAGCACAAAGGTTCCTTAACTATTTTTTCTCTTTCTTTTTCTAATTGTTTTTTGTCTACTATATTTATAATTTCAATTTTTTCATCTTTTAAGTCTTTTTTTTCTTGCTTCACATCTCCATTTGTGTCAATTTTCAAGCACAATTTAAAATTATCGTGCTTGTTACACACAATTTCTATTGCTTCTTCTAATTTATCGAATTTTACTTTTTCTTCTATTATCGAGGTTCCACATATATTGTTTATGCTTGTCCCTTTATAATATTGTTCTGTAACCCAAATTGATTTTTGTGAGCTTGTTAATTCTTCTAACATTTTTATTGACATCCTTATCCACCTTTTGTTAATTATATTAATACAATCATATTATACTATTATTTTACAAATTTTGCAAATTTTTATATTAATTTTTTTACTTTTCTTTGATTAAATTTTTTTAATTATTTCATACTTAATAAAATGTAATTTTGGAGTGGTATTTATGAGAAAAAAATTTAGATTTAAAGTTTTATTTCTGTGCATATTATTTGTGTCTATTTTTTTGGGCTTATGTTATTATCTTTATATTACATATAATAAAATAGATATTAATCCTGAATACGACATTAAGCGTACTGATTCCACAATTAATGTACAAACTGTGGATAATACTATTCAAAATAGTCAATCTGTTGCAGATGTTTTAGAAAAAGTTTCTCAAAGTGTTGTTGGAATATCTAAAATCAAGTCACATTCTAGTTCAATCTTTTCTTCTAGTGGTTCTATTAATGAACTTGGGCTTGGAACAGGTATTATTGTATCTAGTAATGGTTATATTTTAAGTAATTGTCATGTTACTGGTGAAAAGCTTAGCACCTGCTATGTGACTTTGGAAAATGGTTATACCTATGAAGGTTCTGTAGTCTGGTGTGATTCAGATCTTGATCTGTCTATAACCAAAATTAATGCAAAAGATTTATCTTATTCTACACTTGGTGATTCTTCAAATTTAAAATCTGGCGAATCTGTATATGCTATTGGAAATCCTATAGGTTATGAGTTTAGAAAAACTATTACTTCTGGTATAATAAGTGCTACTAATAGAACTATTAAAATTGAAGAAAATGATTCTGTTTCATATATGACAGATCTAATTCAAACAGATGCTTCGATTAATCCTGGTAATAGTGGTGGACCTTTAATTTTGCCGAATGGAGAAGTAATTGGTATAAATACAGTAAAAATTACCTCTGCTGAAGGAATAGGTTTTGCTGTTCCAATTAATGTAGTTAAACCAGTTATTGAAAAGTTTATTAATGAAAATAAATTTGATGAAGCATTTTTAGGTATATATGCATATGATAAAGAAGTTGTTCCATATATTTCTTCATCACCAAATTTTAGTTCAGGAATTTATGTAGTATATATTGATGAAAACAGCCCTGCTATTTCTAGTGGTATTCAAGTAGGTGATATTATAACATCTATTGATGGTAATGCAATTAGTAATATGATTGAACTAAAAGAATATCTTTATACAAAGCTTCCTGGAGATACTGTCTCTATTAATATCAGTAGAGGATATATTACTAGAACCTTCGATATCGTTTTAAAAAATAAATAATTTTTATTGATGTGAAAAATTTGGTAAATATTTGCATTTTTTATTTAGTTATGGTATAATAATTATTATACCAATTTTAACAGGAGGTATTTGGCATGACAAAGAGAATGGATGAATGCAGCAAACGGCTTTATTGCCAAAATGAAACATGCACCGGAAAGGACACCGGCGAATGTTTCATTGCCCCTCGTAAGTGCTACGAGTGCCCTGTCGACACTCACTGTGCTAATAAGGAGCTTCCGGGAACTCATTTTGAACTGATCCCCGGTTCGTTCACCCCCAGTTGCTTTAAGGGGTTCGTTTCCTCGAAGTAATGTTCATGCAAAAGGAGAGCGTCATATTGACGCTCTCCCTTTTTATAAAAAAATGCTAATGTGAAAATATGGGCTATATTACAGGTTATTGTAATCTATACTAAGTCCTATTACTTAATTTGATAAAAATGTATCGCAGATTAATAATTATTTATAAAAAAAATATCTTATTTTAGCAATAATTCTTTGTAAAAAGCTTATTTTATTTCTTTCCATTAATGCTGTCATTTCAATTGAAGAATCTTGGCTTTTTTCATTTTGAAATATATTAGTTGATGGATATAATTGTTTTTTTCTTAATTCGATTTTTATTCTATCTTCAGCTTGCATTTTTAATATTTTTTCTTTTTGCTCGGGTGTAGATAGATAATCTCTAAATATATTATATAATGTTGCTTTTGTTTCAGGAAGCATTTGCTGATTGAAAATATCAACTTCATCATTCATTTCATATTCATATTCTTCATTCATATTAGACTTAATAACAGTAAGTATTTCTGAAGGTATTTTTTCATAATCTTCTTTATCTAAAAAATTTAATATAGTAAATACTTCTTTGTAAGCATTTTTATAGTTTATTGTCATATATTTATATCTTTCCCTTCTTTTGTATTTTCTATCTCCAAAGCTTTTTGCAAAACTTGTTGAGCTTCATCCAATTTAACTTGTCCATCTACTCCAGCTGTAAATGTTGCTTTTCCAAGATCTTGTGACTCTATTAATAGTTCTTGTTCAGGAAATGTTTCTGAAATTCTTTTAATTAATTTGAATTTCATACCAATTCCCATACTAGCAGCTTTAATAATAATCTCTTTAGTTTCTTCATCTAAATTTTCAAATTCTTCATCAGAGTAATCTTTATATTTTTTTAGAAAAGCATTTTGTAAGTTTTCTATTCTTTTACCTAATCCATATTCTTCAGGACGATCTTCTTTATTCATTATTCTATATTCCTTTTTAGCTTTAGGTAATTCTTTTTTATATCCATTTCTTTTTTGCCATTCTTGAACTTCCGTTAATAATTTAATATATGGATGTTCTGTATTAATAAGACCAATTTCATATGCTTTTTCAATTATTTCTATTTGCTCATCATTCAAATCATCCTTCTTTTCATGTTTTCTTACGAAATCTCTTATATTATTTTTTTTATATGAATCTATTTTATCCATTTCTACTTTTCCACTTATTATACTATTCAAAGTTATTAAATATGGATGTAGTTCTTCAGCTTTTATAATACCTAATTTTTCTACTTTGTCTTTTTGCATTGGAGAAAAAGTAGAATTATTATATGCATTTCTAATAGATGATATAACATCAGCTAAAACTATTTCTCCATCTAATCCATTTTCCTCAATTATTTTATCTATATCAATACCATCTTGTTTTATTTCTTTTATAGTAAACTTTATTCTTTTTTCTCCGATCTCTTGCACTTAAACCTTTATCTAATTTTACTCCGTTTCGAGCTAAAATCTCTAATAAGCTAATTCTTTCTTCCCATTTATCATTTGGTTGAATCAAATTTAATTCAATACCTCTTTGGAGTAAATTGTCTGAAACACTTAAATCATTTTTGGTTCCTTTTAGTACTCTTCTAAATTGGTTTAAAGTTTCTCCAAAAGGAAAATCAGGATCTAAACCGTGTTCTTCTATTATTTGTTTTATATCAATATTTTCTCCAAAATTCATTTCGCCTAATTTAAATCTGTACATACTAAATTTATCATCGCTTATTGTAACTCTTTTTCCAAGCTGTATTTTAGAATAATCTATATTATATCCTTGTAAAATTTCTCCAATTTTTATTAGCTGAATAATTCTAGAATTTTCTTTTATTGTTTTGGGTTTTGATATAGTTTTTTTAGTTTTTTCTTTTTCTACTGGTAAACCACATGCTTTAGCAATTGTATTTTCTGAAACTGAAAAATCAATATCTCCTTTATATTTTACAAATTCTTTTAATCTATTAATACTTGAACTTAAAGTTGTATAACTATATCCTAATTGGGGCAGTACCCTATTATTTATAGCCAAATTTATTACAGTACTAAAAATCTCTTGCTGTGAAAATCCTTCTTTTTCTAAATTTAAACATAATGAACATAAATATCTTTTACTTCCAATATTTTGTGATGTTCCTCCTAGAATCTTTTGTATGATAGATTTTTTTTCTATATCACTAAGTTCTCTTCCAAAATTGTAATTGTCTACTATATATTTTGCCATATACATATTTTGAGGGTATTTCTTTTCTAAAAATTCTTCACTTATTCCTAAATTAATCAGTTCATTTTTTATTGCATCATTATCTTTTGGCGTCATTTGATTAATTACAGCTTTTTGAATTAATATATTACCAACATTTGTTTTAACTTGATTTTTATATTCTTTTAATTGTGATGTTTTTTGACTACTAAATAATTTAGAAAAATCAAAGCCAGGCATATCTATACACGAACTATCTATTGCTGAATTTAAAATAATTCCAAAGGCTTCTTGCATAGAAAAACCTATATCAACTAAATTTTGATAAGCTGTACTCAAAAGATAATTATTTGGTCTATCTGGTCCTATTGTTGAATTATCTAATATACAATAAGCAATAGATTTTTTTTCTAAATTGGATAATTCTTTTCCAAAATTAAAATTTGAAATAATTTGATATGTTGTATATAAATTTCTTCTATCTATTTGAGAAATAAAATCACTATCTAGTCCCCATGGCAGAATCATTTTATTTTCAAATATCATATTTGCATTCTCATATTGCATTTCTAATTCTGCTCGTAACAAAGTAGATTCGTTTACTTTAGTTAGTGAAATTAAATCTTTTTTATCAACTGATAACTCTGAATTATTTCTTGAACTTATTAAAGCATTATAGCTCAGATTTTTATCATCTGTGATATTTCCATAAATAGATAACTTTAAAACAGCAGCATATATTTCTTGCTTAGTTAATCCTAATTTTTCTAAGTTAGAACACAAATTACTAATTAAAGAACCATTCAATGTATCTAATTTTTTGTTTTGCAATAAACAATACAACATATTTTTCTTTTCATCATAGGTCAAATTTTTTTGAAAATCCAATTCATCTACTATCATTTTTGCATAAATCAAATTTTGAATATTCTTAATTTTACTAAATTCTGTTAATCCAATATCTACAAATTCTTGTCTTATTTTTTGAGGATTACAAATTTGTTTAGATATAGCATTTTTTATTGTAATCTCAGACACATTGGTTTTAATTTCATTTTTGTAAGGCTCTAATTCTGAACAATTAATTTTACTTTTTATTAAGTCTGAATATGTATATGGCAGTTCAGGGACCATTCTTTTTCCACTAATAGCAAGATTAATTATTGCACCATAAGCTTCTTGCTCAGAAAGACCTAAATTCTCTATATTATTACAAAACGTGCTTAAATAAAAATTCTTATTATTATCTAATGTTGTACTATTCAATATACAATACATAATAGCTACTTTTTCTTGCTCTGTAATAGGATTTTCAAATCTATAAGTTTCTACTATTTTTTGTGCCATATATATATTATGAATTTTTTTTGACTCTAGAAAATCTCTATCCATTCCAAGTTTTGTTAAGTTAACAATTATTTTATTTAAAGACTTTCCTCTTCCCATTGCTAAATCAATGTTAATAGAATCTACTGTTGTTTGTAAATTATCAATATTTGATGATAATAAGTCTAATTTTTCTTGATTAGGCATAGTTAATAAATCTCTAAAAGTACTATTATTAATTTTCCCATCAATTGCAATATTAATCATAACAGCTAAAATTTCATCTTGTGATGGTTCTTCAACTGTATTGAGAAGATTTTTTATAGTTTTATATAAGTCTATATAATAATCAATTCCTACATCTTTAAAATATAGTCTATTAATTAATAATGATTTTTCGGGTGAGGTTAGTTTTCTACATTTAGTCCAGTTATAGCCTTCAACTATTGCTGTGCTAAAATATCTAGAATTTGGCCTTCTAAATACATTACCTAGATTTTCAACAATTAGTAATTCAGGTATTTTTTTACAATTACTTCCTTGTTCTAATATGTTTAATAATTCTCCAGAAGATAAAGATGATATTTCTTTAATAATATCACTTGTTATTTCTTTATCTAAATCATTTCCGAAAAGATTAATAAGTAAATTTACACTATTACTTAAGCGATGTCCTCTTTGATTTTGCTTAATTACAAATTTAGGATTTATAGGAAATGTGTTTCTTAAGCTTTCTTCTATTTCTTTTTCACCAGTAACATCCTTTATTAAATTTGCTATAGCTCTGGATTTAAGAGTAGATTTTGCTAATTCAAAGATTGCTAATAACTGCATTCTTGAATCATTATAACTTAAATTACCTTTACTTAAATTGAAAATCTTTTTTATATTTTCTATACTAGTATCTTCCTCAAGGTCAAGATTAGAATCATATGCTCTTTGTAAAAAAGTTACATCTTGAGGTGCTATATCTAAAGACTCTATCCCATTACTAAAAGTATTTGAAACTAAATCTATCTTGTAACCTTCTTTTGCTAATTCTATAAAAAATAAAATAATCTCATCCAAATTTTGAGTATTTTCTGGATTTAATTTTGCTTGTTGTAATATAGAAATTGTATCTATGATTTCTTTTGATAATTCTATAACTTGATTACTATGTATATTTCCATAGTTTATAAATTCAGAAGAAGTAAAAGCATTTCCCAATGCACTAAACAATCTTGAGTTATCTAGTCCAGGAATAACTGATACTTCTGGATGAACATTTTCTAAAATTCTAAGTTTTCCTATTAATTTAGCTAATTTTAGATTTTCTTCTTCAGTTAAATATTGTCTATCAGATAATCCTATTATAGAAGAATCTTTAAATTTACTTCTAACTATAAATATTATTTCTTGTTTTGTAGTAGAAGTATCGATCCTTTCTAATAATTTCATTATTGAGTCATCATTTTCATCATTTTGAAGTTCTTCAATTTTTCTTGATATTCCTTCTAAAAAATATTTTCTTGCATCAATTATTTTTTCTTCAAATTCTTCTTGTGTATATTGTATTGCCACATATTTTGCATCATCTGAATGGTATGTTAGAACAACATTAGCATCGTTTGATAAAGAAATACAATTAGTATCAGTCCTATAGAACATTTTTATATGATCATATAATTCTTCTAATGAAGGTTTACTTGCATCAGAATACTTGCCCCAGTGACCGTAAGATTCGAAATATCTAATTGCATCTGTTCTAATATCTTTTATTCCCTTTTTTAGATCGCTTTTATTTCCTGAATTTAATGATCTAAATAAATAATAATACTGACCATCAAAAATAATATCTTCCATATATAATCCTCTTAATATTCTTCAATATTGTTATAAATTTTTTGTATTTCTAAATACATTAGTTTTCCTATATTGTTATTATCATTTCCAATATCTAATAAATATTCTTTTAATTTATTTAATCTATACACTTGCTTTTCGCTAAATCCATTTTGTTCTTTTTGTAATAATTTCAATTTTTTTAATATTTCGACTACTTTTTCTGTATCTAATAAATAAGGTATTAGATTATCTGTCTTATTAGCATTTATTGATAATTCTATATTTTCATATAGAAATTCTTCCATTTCATCTAATAAATTAATCCAATTTTTTTCCAAATTATCCTCCT
>CAMEJH010000022.1 GCA_945919455.1 uncultured Clostridium sp.
TATTATGTAGCAAGTATTGTAAATGTATATAGGAATGCAATAGATGATTATAAAAGAGATCCAAAAAACTATAATGCTGAAAAATATTTAAAAGAAATAGAAAAAATTAAAACAAGAGAATTAACAACATTTTACTTTAATGATAGAAAAAATACAGATATTCAAGAATATGATGGACATCAATACAATGAAAAATATCAATTTGGTGGCAAAGTTGTGGGATATGATGGAGATAAAGCTATTATAGATATACGCAATAGATTACAAGTTGGAGATACAATGGAAATAATAGTGCCACATCAATTAGAACCAGTAGAATTTAAAATAGAGAAACTATGGGATATTGATACCAATGAAGAAATTGAAGTTGTTAGTCCAGGAGTAAAAGATAAAAAAGTAAAGATGATGTTACCTATAAAATGTGAAAAAGATTGGATAATTAGGAGAAGAAAATAATTACTAAAAAGGAAAAATGTTGATTGCTAATAAAAAACACTAAGGAAAATAAAAAGGAGAAATATGTATGAAAAAAATATTAAATGAAAAAGGAATAACATTAATAGCTCTTGTAGTAACTATAGTAATATTATTAATTTTAGCAGGAATAAGTATATCATTATTAAGTGGAGAAAATGGAATAATATCACAAGCCAATAAATCAAAAGTACAAACTGAAATTGGAAATGAAAAAGAAATTGTAAATTTAGCTGCAACATCTGCAAGAGGAAAAGGAAAATGGGGAGATATATTAGAAGATAACCTTAAAGAAGAATTAAATAATTTAGCAGGAGAAGGAAAAACAGAAGTAACAAATTTAGGAGAAAGTTATGAAGTTCTATTTGTAGATAGTAAAAGATATTATGAAATAGACAAAAATGGAGAAATACTTGATACAAAAGAATTAATAAGAGATCCATATCCAGGTGACATAACTAAGGATATAACAGGAAAAGATTTAACTGGATATGAAGCAAATCCATACCAAATAAATTGTATAGAGGATTTAGTGGCATTAGCAACAACAACAAACGCAGGAACAACATATGAAGGGCAATATGTACAATTAATGAGAACATTAAACTTTAACTCTGATTATTCATATGCAAATCCAAATACAAAATATACGTATAATAGTTCTAAAAACGGCTTTGAACCAAATGAAACAGGAGAAGCAATAAAAACATTATGTACAACAGGAAGAGGCTTTGTATCAATAGGAAAATCAAAAACGAAAAGATTTTATGGAACATTTTTAGGTAATAATTATACACTAAACAATATGTATATGAATATAACAGAATCAACAGAGACAATAGGAGGATTATTTGGTTTTGCAAAAAACGGAAATATAACATATTTAACAGTAACAGGAAAAATAATAATGACAAACGCAACAAGTGGATTTGTTGGAGGAATCGTAGGAGATCAAGAGTATGGAAGTATAGAGGGTTGTATAAATAAGGTTACAATAAATAGTAGTGTATCAAGTGGTGGTATAGTAGGAAATAAACAATATGGAACAATAACAAATTGCACTAATTTTGCAGAAATTTATGGAAAACTAAATGCTGCAGGAATTACAGTAAATAATACATCTGTAACAACTAATAGAAGTATAAATAGAGGCAAAGTTGAAAGTAGTGATGGAGATGCTGGAGGAATAGCAGTATGGAATACTAGTAATGGAAAAATAATCAATTGTTTAAATGAAGCGAGTGTAAGTGGTAAAAGAAGGGTAAGTGGAATAACAGGAAGTAGTACGTCTGATGCAACTATAAATGAAAGCTGTAATACTGGCACTATTACAGGGGGCACAAGAGTTGGAGGAATATGTGGAAGCATGTGGCAAGAATATGGCTGCCCAGAAAATATAACTAATTGCTATAATACAGGAGATATTATGGGCTCAGATAGCATAGGAGGAATTATAGGTTGGGGAAGTGACCAAGCAATAGTTAATTGCTATAATACTGGAAGTATAACAGGAGAAACCAATGTTGGAGGCATTGTTGGATTTTTGGTATGGGGAGCTGAATATACAAGAACTGGACTACTAACAGGCTGTTATAATATAGGAAATGTTTCTAATAATGATAAAACTAATACAGGAATAATAATAGGAGGGCTAAATGGTGGCAAGTTAAAAAATTGTTATTATTTAGAAAGTAATACTATGTATGGCTATACATATGTAATTAACAGTATTGTTACAGATTTTGAACAATCAAATGTAACAAAAGCAGATTTTTATAATAAAGATTTCTTAATAAATACTTTAGAATTTAAAGAATTTATTTCAGAAGAAGATAAAGAGACAAATACTAAAAATGTTTGGATAATTAATGGAAATACTAATCCAACTTTATGGTGGCAATCTAAATAAAAATAAGAAAATAGCAAGGAAACTTGCTATTTTTTGCATTTTAGAGTAAAATAGATATACATAAATATAACCGGTATAAACTGCAAACGTAAAACTGGTAGGGAATTACAAGGAGAAGAAAATGAAAAATATAAAAGATTATGATTTAGAAGCATTAAAACAAGAATTTATACAAATTGGAGAAAAGCCATTCAGAGCAGAGCAAGTATTCAAATGGCTTTATGAATCAAAAGTTACAAGCTTTGATGAAATGACAAATCTATCATTAGAATTAAGAGAAAAACTAAAACAAAATTATGGGATGCACAACTTTAACATACTAAAAAAACAAGAATCATCAGACGGAACAAAAAAGTACTTATTTGATGTATTAGATGGAAACGCAATAGAAACAGTATTAATGAGTTATCATCATGGATATAGTATATGTGTATCATCACAAATAGGATGTAAAATGGGTTGTAAATTTTGTGCATCAACAGGAATAAAATTTATAAGAAACCTAACATCGGGAGAAATAGTAGAACAAATCCTAGCAGTAGAAAGAGACAATAACATTAGAATATCAAATGTAGTCTTTATGGGAATTGGAGAGCCTTTAGATAATTATGATAATGTAGTAAATGCGATAAGAATAATAAATAATCAAAAGGGAATAAATATAGGGGCAAGACACATAAGTGTATCAACAAGTGGATTAGTACCCAAAATATATCAACTAGCAGAAGAAAATATTCAATGTACATTATCAATATCATTACATGCGACTACAGATGAAAAAAGAAGTAGTATGATGCCTGTAAATCAAAGATATAATATAGAAGAACTATTGCAAGCATGTAGAGATTACATAGAAAAAACGAATAGAAGAATATCTTTTGAATATGCTTTAGCAAAGGACAATAATGATAATTTGGAAGATGCAAAAAGATTAGTAAAACTATTAAAAGGTATGATATGCCATGTGAATCTAATTCCAATAAATAAAATAGAAAATGGAACATTTACAAAAAGCTCTAATGAAAATATAATGAAATTTAGAGATTATTTAAATGATCATGGAATAGTAGCAACAATTAGGAGGGAACTAGGATCTGATATAGATGCGGCATGTGGGCAATTAAGAAGAAAGAATTTATAAAAAACGCAAAAAAGGTCCGGCACAAAATCAAGAAAAAAAAAGAACCGAAACCAAATTACGAATTGCCAAAAAATTAGTAAAAGTAATTGAAAAATATATAAAAATATGATATAACAGACAATGAAAAGAAAGATACGAGGTGAAACAATGGTAATAGCCTATGCAAAATCAGATGTAGGAAAAGTTAGAGAAATGAACCAAGATGCATATTACATATCTGATTCATTAAGTGAAGTAAAGTTATATTTGCTGGCAGATGGAATGGGAGGCTATAAAGGCGGAGAAATTGCAAGTCAGTTAGCAATAAAATGTACAAAGAATTATATAGAAAACAACTTTAAAGAAACTCCAAAAGATAGAGAAAGTTTAATACAATTGGTAGCTAGTAGCATGGAATATGCAAATATGATTGTATATGAAAAGTCAAAAGAAGACAAAGAACTTGAAGGAATGGGTACTACTTTAGAAGTTTGCTTAATATATAATAATAAGGCATATATTGGTCATGTTGGAGATAGCAGAATATATAGAATAAGAAAAGACTTTATTCGTAAGTTAACACAAGATCATAGCTATGTACAAAAGTTAGTAAAAGACGGAACAATAACAAAAGAAGAAGCGGAAAAACATCCTAAGAAAAATATGTTAATGAAGGCACTAGGATGTAATGCTTTTGTTGAACCAGATGTATCTGTTAAAGGATTTTTAAGAGAAGATATTTTACTTATGTCATCAGATGGATTGACTAATATGGTAAAACAAGAAGATATATTTAATATAGCAAAAGGAAATATAGAAAAAGCACCTATCAAGCTCGTAGACTTAGCAAATGAAAATGGTGGGTTAGATAATATAACAGTTGTAGTAATTAAAAACATATAACCTATAAGGAGAGATAAAAATGGATTTAAAAGGTAGATTATTAGGAAATAGATATGAAATAATCGAAAAAATAGGCAGTGGTGGAATGGCAACAGTATATAAAGCCAAATGCCATGTTTTAAATAGATATGTAGCAATCAAAATACTAAGAGATGAATTCACAACTGATGAAGAATTTATAAAAAGATTTGAAGTAGAAGCTCAATCAGCAGCAAGTATAACTCATCCAAATATTGTATCAGTATATGATGTAGGTGTAGATGGAAATCTATATTATATTGTTATGGAATTAATAAAGGGAAAGACTTTAAAAGAGATAATTGTAGAAGAAAAAGGACCACTTCCATGGAAATGGTCAGTAAATATTGCAATACAAATAGCCTCAGCATTAGAAATAGCACACAAAAATCATATAATACATAGAGATATAAAACCACATAATATAATAATTACAGAAGATGGTGTTGCAAAAGTAACTGATTTTGGAATTGCTAAGGCAGTATCAAATTCAACAATAACAGCATTTGGAACAACAATAGGATCTGTACATTATTTTTCACCAGAACATGCAAGAGGTGGATTTACAGATGAAAAATCAGATTTATATTCATTAGGAGTAGTAATGTATGAAATGTTAACTGGAAAAGTACCATTTGATGCAGATACACCAGTTTCAGTAGCACTAAAACATATGCAAGAAGAGCCAAAACCAGCAATAGAAGTAAATCCAAATATTCCAACAGCAGTAAATGATATTATAATGAAAGCACTAAAAAAAGAAGCTAATTTACGTTATCAGAATGCTACTGCTATGTTGTTAGATTTAAAAAGAGCATTAAAAGAACCAACAGGAAATTTTGTCGATAATAATGAATATAATGGTGATTTTCCTACACAAAGAATTTCAACTTTAGGAATAGATGGAGAAGGAGAACCAAGATCAACACAAAAAAAGGGTAAAAATAAAAAGCAAAACAAATTTATAATGTTTATAAAAAAACATAAAGTATTATCATCAATAATTGGATTAATTTTGTTATTTGCAATAAGTTTAGGACTAACTATAGGAATAGCAAATGCAACTAGACCAAAAGAAGTTGCAATACCAAATTTGGTAGGAAAAACAGTTGATGAGGCAAAACAAATATTAGATGAAAATAAATTAAAATATGTAGAAGAAGCCCAAGAATACAATACAGAATATGAAGCTGGAAAAATAATATCACAAAATCCAACATTTGTAGAAAATAGAAAAATAAAACAAAATACAGAGGTAAAAGTTGTAATAAGCTTAGGAACAGAAACAACTATAGTTCCAAAATTAAAAGGATTAACAAAAGAGGAAGCTGAAACAGCAGCAAAAGATGCTAAAATAAAATTGGATATTGTAGAAGAAATAAGCAAAACTGTAGAAGCTGGATATATTATTAAACAAGAAATTGAAGAGGGCGAAACAGTAAATGCAGGAGATACAGTAAAAGTTTATTTAAGTATTGGAACAGGAATAAAACAGGTAGTAGTAACATCTGTACTGTACAAAGATGAAGCAACAGCAAAACAAACTTTAGAATCAGCAGGATTAGTTGTAGAAGTTGAATATGGAGAAGATAAAACTAGAGGAAATGGAGTTGTTTTAAAACAAAGTATTGAATCTGGAAAAACAGTTGATGAAGGAACAAAAATAACTATTACAGTAAATAAGTTAGCTGAATTAAAAAATGGAACAATTACTATAAATGTAAAATCATTAACAGGGTTTAAAGACAAAACAACAATTACAAATGAAGATGGTGAAGAAGAAGAAAAGGAAAATAAACCAAAAGATGTAACACTAAGAGTAACTGTTGATGGAGAGCAAGTTGAGAAAACATCAGTAAAAGAAAATGTAACAAATAAGACAGTGAATATAACTGGAACAGGAACAGTGCAAATAAAAGTATACATTGATGATACATTAAAGAAAACTGTTAATATGGATTTGAATAAAACAGATAAATTGACAATTGAATAAAATAACACACCCTATACAGGTTTTGAACCAAAGTATAGGGTGATTTTTTTGAAAAAAGAAATTAATTTGTTTGAAAGTGTTGTTCTAAGTTTGAAATACGAAAAGAATTTTTTGCAACTAAGTCATTAAGTCTAACAAATTCATGAGAATATACATCTTTATGTTCAGTATAGTCTTTATATGCGTCAAATAGAATACTTACTTTATCTGAATTTTCAGCTTCAAATCTTAAAAATGCAGAGTTTATAGAGTTAAGTAAGTTACGTATTTTAATATGTTCTTCTTTATTATCCATATCAACTCTAGTAATTCTTCTATCAATGCGGGCAAGATTGTCGAAAATTTTTGCATGTTCTTCTTTATTATTTGTATCCATTTCTTGTAGTTTTGATTCAAGACTTTCAAATCTTTTATCAATTTTGTCAAACTTTTCATCAATTTGAGCAAATCTTTTATCAATTTTATCAAACTTTTCATCAATTTGGGCAAATCTTTTATCAATTTTGTCGAACTTTTCATCAATTTGGGCAAATCTTTTATCAATTTTGTCAAACTTTTCATCAATTTGGGCAAATCTTTTATCAATTTGATCAAATCTCTCATCAATTCCTACAAACTTTTTATCAACTCCTTCAAATTTTTCATTAAATTTGCTGTTAAGAGCGCGTAGTTCTTGCAAAATTAAATCACTTTTATCCATATTATCACCTCCTATTTCTTAAAGAATATAAAAATAAGAACAAAAAATTAAAATAATAAAAAATAATGAAAAAATACAATAATAGTATACAGTCAAATAGAGTATATGTCAATAAATTTTGAAAAAATTTTAAAAAATATAAATGTTGTATTTTTAATAAAACTATGATATAGTTTAAGAAAAAATAAAAGAAGGAGAAATATGCAAGGAATAATAATAGGAAACATTTCAAATACATATAAAGTAAAAACAGAGCAAGGCATATATGACTCATATGCAAGAGGCAAATTAAAAAATAAAGAAATAACCCCTGCAGTTGGAGACAATGTAGAAATACAAATAACAGATGAAGATAAAAGTACAGCAATAATAGAAAAAATACATCCAAGGAAAAATTATATAAAAAGACCCAAAATGGCAAATATAGATCAAATAATATTTATAATATCAACAAAAAATCCAAAGCCAGATTTATTAATGCTAGATAAACAATTAGCATATGTAGAGAAACTAAAAATAGAACCAATTATAGTTATAAATAAAATAGACTTAGAAGAAACATACAAACCAATTCAAGAATTGTATTCAAAAATAGGATATAAAACAATAGTTACAAGTGCTAAACAATTAGTAGGAATAGAAGAATTGAAACAAAATCTAAAAAATAAAATAAGTGTATTTTCAGGAAATTCAGGTGTAGGAAAATCAAGTATAATAAATGCAATATTCGGAAAAGACAAAACTCAAGAAGGTGAAGTAAGTCATAAAAATAAAAAAGGAAAAAATACAACAACAGATACAAAATTATATGAATTAGAAAAAAATACATATATAGCAGATACACCAGGATTTGCAAGTTTTGAAATAAGTGAAATAGAATCAACAGAATTAGACCAATACTTTAGAGAATTCAAAAGAGAAATATCTAATTGTGAATTTATAGGATGTACACATATAAAAGAACAAAGCTGTGGCATAAAAAAAGCAATTGAAGAAGGAAAAATCTCACAAGAAAGATATGAAAGATATTGCAAGATATATGAAGAATTAAAAGATAGAGAAAATCATAGATGGTAAAAATAATAAAAGAAAAGGAGGAATTTAGATGATCGAAATATCAACATCAATTTTAACGGTAGAAAAAGGAAAAGAAGCAGAAACATTTTTTTCATTAGAAAAATCAAAAACAGATTATTTTCACATAGATGTAATGGATGGAAAATTTGTAGAAAAAGATACATATCAAAATATGTTAGAATATGCGAGTTTTATAAAAAGAATATCAAATTTGCCAATGGATGTACATCTAATGGTAAAAGATGTAAAAAAAGCGGTAGAAGAGTTTTCATCTGTAGAACCTAATATCATTACATTTCATTTAGAAGTATGTAAAAATAAAGAAGAAGTAATGGAATTTATTAAAATGATTAAAGAAAATGGGGCAAGAGTGGGAATAGCGATAAAGCCAGAAACAAATATTGAAGAAGTTTACGAATATTTACCATATATTCATATGTGCCTAGTAATGACAGTAGAACCAGGAAAAGGTGGGCAAACATTAATAACAGATATGCTAGCTAAAATTTCAGAATTAAAGACATATATAGAAAAAAAGAATCTAGAAATTGATATAGAAGTAGACGGAGGAATAAACTTAAAAACAGCACAAAGAGTAAAAGATGCAGGTGCAAATATTTTAGTGGCAGGAACTGCAATCTTAATGGCATCAGATTATAAAGTTATTATAGATGAATTAAGAGGTTAAAAAGGAGGAAAATCATGTTGAATTTAAAACTTAATTTAAAATACGCAGGAGTAGAGCAAAAAGCTGTAATGAAATATAAAGAAAAGGTAGAACAGATACATCAAGAATTACATAAAAGAGCAAATGATGAAAAAGATTTTGTAGGATGGTTAGAATTACCAACTAAATATGATAAAGAAGAATTTAAGAGAATAAAAGAAGCAGCCAAAAGAATACAAGAAGATTCAGAAGTATTAGTTGTAATAGGAATTGGTGGTTCTTATTTAGGAGCAAGGGCTGTAATAGAAAGCTTAACAAATACTTTCTATAATATGTTGCCAGAAGAAAAAAGAAAATATCCACAAATATTATATGTTGGAAACAATTTAAGTCCAAACTACATAAATGATTTAATAGAAGTTTTAGGAACAAAAGATTTCTCTGTAAATGTAATATCAAAATCTGGAACAACAACTGAACCTGCGATAGCATTTAGAATATTTAGAGAGATGCTTGAAAACCGATATGGAATAGATGAAGCAAGAAGCAGAATATATGTAACAACAGACAAAGAAAGAGGAGCCTTAAAAACATTGGCAAATTCAGAAGGATATGAAACATTTGTAATTCCAGATAATGTAGGAGGAAGATATTCTGTGCTAACAGCTGTAGGATTATTACCAATAGCCGTTGCAGGAATAAATATTGATAGACTAATGGAAGGTGCTAGAACAGCTCAAATAAAATATGAAGATCCTAATTTAAAATATAATGCATGCTATCAATATGCTATAGTAAGAAATATATTATATAAATTATATAAAAATACAGAAATATTAGTAAATTATGAACCTAAAATGCATTATTTCACTGAGTGGTGGAAACAATTATTTGGAGAGAGTGAAGGAAAAGATCAATTAGGAATATTCCCAGCTGGGGTAGACTTTACTACAGACTTACATTCAATGGGGCAATATATACAAGAAGGTAGAAGAAATTTATTTGAAACAGTAATAAGAATAGAAAAATCTGAAAATGATTTAGAAATAAAAGAAGAAGAAGATAATCTTGATGGGTTAAATTATCTAGCAGGCAAAGGGTTAGATTATGTAAATAAAAAGGCAATGGAAGGAACAGTAGATGCGCATGTTTCTGGAGATGTTCCAAATATAATCATAGAATTGCCTAACTTAACGGAAGAAACATTAGGACATTTAATTTATTTCTTCGAAAAAGCTTGTGCAATGTCAGGAATGATATTAGGAGTAAATCCTTTTGATCAACCAGGTGTAGAAAAGTATAAAAAAAATATGTTTAAGTTACTAGAAAAACCAGGATATTAAAATATGGGTAATTTGGTTCCGGGTCCGTTTTTTCCCTTTGGACAATTCGGGCTTGGGTTTTGTTTTGATTGGAGGAAGAAGAATGATTGTAGAAAATAATTATACAGTAAAATTATCAGAAATAGGAAAAGAAAACAAAGTAACTAATAAAGCAATATTAAGCTATTTGGAAGATATAGGTGGTATACATTCAAATATGGCGGGAACAGGCGTGTTAGATATACCCAAAACACATCTAACATGGGTATTATTAGAGTGGAAATTGCAAGTTATAAGAAGACCAAAGTATTCTGAAAAAATAAAAGTTACAACTTGGTCGCGAGATGCAGTGAAATGTTATGCTTACCGTGATTTTGAAATATATGATATGGAAGGAAATATAATTGCAAAGGCTATATCAAAGTGGGTACTTATAGATATAGAAAAAGGGAGTATCGTAAAAGTAGACAATGAATTGCTATCAAAATATGAGCCTGAAATAGATAAAACAGTATTTGAAGGTGAAAAATTTGAAAAAATAAAAGAACCAGAAAAATATGAATTAGATACAGAATATCAAGTAAAAAGAGCAGATATAGATGTAAATAATCATATGCATAATCTTAATTATATAGATCTAGCAGTAGAAGCATTGCCAGAAGATGTATATAAACAAAATGAATTCAATAACATTAGAATAACATATAAAAAAGAAATAAAATTAGGTGAAACAGTAAAATGTAAATATGCTTTTCAAGATGGAAAAAATATAGTTGCAGTAAAGAGTGAAGATGAAAAAATATTACATGCTATAATAGAACTATATTGAGAATTTAGTCCCGGAAAATTCATCCCGGGTCTTTTTTTGCCCATTGGGAAATTTTATCTCCGATCTTAAATTTCCCATTTAGACAGTTTCTAAATTTTTTAGTATACTCAACAATTTATAACCACTTAGTGAAAAATCAATTACTTCACTTATAAAAATAGAAATTATGTATCCACTAAAACCAAGAATAGGAACTAAAAAATAAATAAAAGCAATACTAACAATGCAATCAAAAACATTAATAGCCATAACACTAACTTGGGCATCTAAGCCTTTTAAAATGCTATCAATTACAACATCTAGATACATAATAACTATCAGAGGAGATAAAATGCGTAAATATTTTGCAATTTCTAATTTATGATAAATAATTGAGCTTAGTTGATCTGCAAAAATAAAAATAAAAAAAGCAACGAGTAATGCAAAAATGAAAGTGCAGCTTAGAATTATTGTAGAAGTGCTTTTTATTTTTTTGTATTTTTTTTCAACGCAAAATCTTGAAAACTCAGGAACAAGTAAGCCGCTAAAACTAGTAACTAAAATTACAGGGAACATTATAATAGGCATAGCCATTCCATTTACAATACCATAAGCTATTAAAGAGTTAGAAGAATTCATCCCACTTTTTTGTAGGCTAGAAGGGATAATCAATTGCTTAACAGTAGATAAACCTGAACGTAAGTAAGATGTTAGAGCGACAGGTATAGTTATACGCAAAATTCGCCTATTATAAGAATCTAAGTCTTTGTAGCGAGATTCCATAAGTGAGTTACGTTTATCAAATTTATATAAAATATATAAATATATAAAAGAAACTACTTCTGAAATCACATCTGCTAATATTAAAGCATAGCAAGCATAATCAATTCCATCAGGCATAAATGATTTTAATAAAATAGCAGTACAAACAATTTTTCCAAATTCTTCAAAGAATTTGGAAAATGCATTTTTATATACACGTCTAACAGCTGTAAAATACCCATTCACAGCAGAGGACATTGCAATAAAAGGTAAGGCGATACAGATTAAATAAATTACATTTTTGCTAATCCTACCATGCAGACAATGTGTAGTAATAAAATCTGAAAAAACAAAGAAAATAATACTTGCACAAAATCCAAAAATAAGGCTGAACAATATACAACGTTGTGCAGCTTTTTTTGCACCTATTTCGTTATTACTTGCAAGTTCTTCTGATACAACTCTTGTGGCAGATATGTTTATTCCAGCAGAGGCAAGTGTAATTCCAAACATATATACAGACATTACAAGAGAAAAAACTCCAACAGCTTCTTCACCAATTGTATTAGAAATATATACATTAAAGAACATTCCAATAATTTGCAAAATTACTGAACTGAATAATAAAATTAATGTGTTAAATATAAAGATTTTTAATGTTTTCAAAATTAATTTGTCCTTTCGCAAGATTGCTGTTTAATAATATTTTGAAAACAAAAAAATATGCAAAAAAGCATATACAAAAGTATATGCTTAATAATTTATTTATGCACTTGAACAATTTGTTTTTGTGGTTTATAGGTATCTGTAGACAATAGTGTTTTTGAAACGATTTTGCCATTCTGATAAAGAACTTTATATGTAGAACACTTATAACCATATTTACCAGTTTGTTTTATAACTTCTGTACCTTCTGGAACTGAGCTTGTGCGTTCATAAACAGTTTCAAAATCTTCTTTTTGTAATGTTTCTGTTATAATATCAATTGTATATTCATTTTCTTCTTTTATTCCATAAATTGAAATTGTTATAACACCAGAATTAATAGTTGCTACGATTTTTATAGGATATGATCTAGAATTTTTAAATTTAAAATCTACACTTCCATAAGAAACAGTGGCATCACATCCAATAGGCAAATAATTAACAGTCATACTGTGATTTTTTCTTTCTACAATTTCCAAATTGGCTTTGAGAACGGTATTATATAAATTAGAAGAGACTTGACAAATCCCACCACCTAATCCATAGTCTAATTCGCCATCTGCATAAATAATTGCTTCTTTAAAACCACTTTTTGCAGTACGCTCACCAACTACTTTATTAAATGAAAAGATTTCGCCAGGAGCTAAAACTGTACCATTAATTTTATTTACTGCTATTTCCAAGTTTGTTGCTCTATTTACATTTGTTGAATCATATTTAGTTGTACTCATAGAAAGCCTATTAGCAAATATATCTTCACCTAAATCTGCAACAGTAATTTCAGCATTTTTATAAACTAAAGGTATTGAAACTTCATTACTTTCAGAAGAATTAATAATATTATTAGCTTCTTCTATACTAATTGCAAAATCTATACCTTTTTTTTCTACTGTTATTGAATAAGGATCTTTAGTTACTGTAGCATTTTGTGGCTCTGAATAAATATCATCATGTATTTTTGCAATATCTATAGATTCTGGTTGAACAGAATTTACTGGAAGATTAATAGAGCTTTTTTCTTCATTTATTGCCGAAATAATAATTTGCTTTGTTGAATCTTTATCTAATTTATTTCCAGCAGAACCTTTTGTCAAAATGAGTTCATTTTCACTAATATAATAGCTTGGATCTACAACTAAATTAGGAATTTCTAGACTTATGTTTTCTACAACATTATCTAATTTATTTTCACTATAAATTATTGGAGCTTGTATGTCAGTTTTTTTAAATAAAGACATAAGTATTTTTATATTGTTTGTAATAATATTTCCAGTTCTACCTAAACCATAAGCTTCTTCTAATGCAGAAGATATATTATAAGAATAGTCTATTTCGGCAGGAAGTATGGTTGTTTCATAATCTTCAAATTTTATAGATATTTCTTTATCTAATTTTTCTTTTAGCAAAGGCTCTAATTTATTTCTAGCTTCTTCTGTTGATAATGAAGAAACTGATATACCATTTATATAAACATTATTTATGATATTTGTACTTCCCATATTTAAGATTGAGAAAAAAGTAGCTAAGAATAATAGTCCAAATACTAGAGAAATTTTTACTACAATTGTCCAATTAAACTTTTTTTCTTTTTTTCTCTTATTACGACTTCTTGAACGTCTTTTGTCCATTGTAAACTCCTTTCGAAAAAACATTTTTTGATAATATTTTCTAAAAAATATTATATATGTAAATATTGCAAAAGTCAATGGAACAAAAAAACAAAAATAAGACATAAATGCTTTTATATAAAAAAGCTCACATTAAAGTGAGCTTTTTATGTATTATCTTTTTAATCTAATTAAAATAGCTATACCTAACAAAATAAGTAAAATTCCAACAACAATTAAACAAATACTTAAAATATTTGTTAATTCTAAATCAAAATCTGAAGTGGTAACAGTGGAAGAAAGTGTAGAAGAAGTACTACCACTAGAAGATGTATTCGTAGAATTTGAATTATTAAGATTCATATCTACAGCTGCAAAAGCAGAAGTACAACTTGATATTAATATTAAAGCAATAACTAAAACAAAAACTAATTTAACTAATTTTGACATTTGTAAATACCTCCTATAAAACTGTATATAATTTACATTCTAACTTTCATGCTAATATAATACCAAAGTTAAAACAAAAAGTCAATAAAAAAGAAAAAGGAAATAAAATTAAAAAAATAGACTTCAAATGGACACAAAAGTGTGATATACTCACCATAAATAAAAAAGGAGGATTGAATATGCCTTATATAGAATTCAAAAATGTATGTAAAGAATATAAAATGGGAGAAATAAAAATAAAAGCACTAGAAAATACAAATTTTCAAATAGAAAAAGGAGAACTAGTAGTTATTGTTGGTCCATCAGGAGCAGGAAAAACAACAACATTAAATATTTTGGGAGGAATGGACACAGCAACATCAGGAGAAGTAATTGTAGATGGAAAACAAGTAACAAAACTAAAAAATAAAGAACTTATAAAATATAGAAGAGAAGACATAGGATTTGTATTTCAGTTTTACAATTTAGTACAAAATTTAACTGCAAAAGAAAATGTAGAATTAGCAACCCAAATATGTAAAGATTCATTAAATCCAGAAGAAGTAATAGAAAAAGTAGGACTAAAAGAAAGAATGAATAATTTTCCATCACAATTATCAGGAGGAGAACAACAAAGAGTTGCAATAGCAAGAGCAATAGCTAAAAATCCAAAACTATTATTGTGTGATGAGCCAACAGGGGCATTGGACTATAAGACAGGAAAGCAAATTTTAAAATTATTACAAGATACGGCAAGAAAAGAAAATATGACAGTATTAATTATAACTCATAATACAGCAATTGCACCAATGGCTGATAAAGTAATTCATTTTAAAAATGGAACAGCAGAAAGTGTTGAAATTAACGAAAGACCACAGCCGATAGAAGAAATAGAATGGTAAAATTATAATAGTTCTCAAATTAATATATAATTGTTGAATTATGTCAAGACCCGGATTGTTACACCCTAGCTATGTTTTGACAATGAAATAATTATATATTTATTTGAGAACGTATAAATAATGAGTAAGGAGTAAATGTATGAAAAAAGCCTTATTAAAAGATAGTGTAAAAGAAATAAAAAATACATATAAAAGATTTATATCAATTTTATTGATGGCATTTTTAGGAGTTGGATTTTTTGCGGGATTAAGAGCATCATCTCCAGATATGATAGACACAATTGATCAATTTTACAAAGATCAACAAGTTTATGATATACAAATATTATCAACGCTAGGATTAACTAATAAAGACTTAGAAGAGTTATCAAAAGTTGATGGAGTGGATAAAGTGTATGGAAGCTATGAAACTGATGGAAAAATAGAAACAGATAGTAAAGAAACGATAGCCAAACTTATAACCATAGGAGAATTAAATAAACCAATATTACTAGAAGGAAATATGCCTAGTAATGAAAATGAATGTTTAGTTGAACAGGAATTTTTAAAATCTAATAATAAAAATATAGGAGATACAATACAAGTAGAAATAGAAGAAACTACAAATGATAATGGAGATAAAATCCAATATTTAAAAAATAGTAATATGAAGATTGTAGGAACAGTACAAAGTCCATTATATGTATCTAGAGATAGAGGTACTAGCAAATTAGGCACAGGAAAGGTTGATTATTATATATACATACCAGAAGATAACATAAATGCTAAAGATGTATATACACAAATCTATATAAAAGTAAAAGACTCAGAAAAATATACGACTTCAAGTGATGAATATGAAGACTATGTTGAAGAAATAAAGAACAATATAGAATTAATAAAAAAAGAAAGAGAAAATGCAAGAAAACAAGAATTAGTAAATCTAGCAAATGAAAAATTACAAGATGCAGAAAACGAATTAAATACTCAAAAGCAAGATGCAGAAACAAAAATTAATGATGCAGAGAAACAATTAAAAGATGCACAACAAGAAATTGAAAGTGGAGAAAAAGAAATTGCTTCTAATAAGAAAAAAGCAGATACACAATTTGCAAATGCACAAAAAGAAATTGAAAATGCTAAGAATCAATTACAAGCAAGTGAACAAGAATTAAAAAGTAAAGAAGAAGAGGCAAATAAGCAATTTGAACAATTAGAGAATCAAAAACAAGGATTGCAATCAAACTTAGAGCAAACAAATACAGCTTTATCTACATTGCAATTTCAATATAATGAAGTAATTGAAAAACTAAAAGACGAAACAATTTCAGCAGAAGACAGAGCTCAATATGAACAACAAAAAGCGTATTTAAATAATCAAATTCAAAGTTTACAGCAAACAAAGCAAACTATAGAAGCTGGAATAAAACATATAGAAAATGGGATAGAAACTGGAAAACAAGAAATACAAAATGCAAAAATACAAATAGAACAAGCACGAAATGAAATTCAAAAAAATGAAGAAAGTTTAAATAAAAATAAGGTATCTACATATGCTAAGCTTACAAAAGCACAAAACGAAATAAATGATGCAAAGCAAGAACTTCAAAAAGGAAAAGATGAATTAGAAGAAAATAAACAAGAATTTGAACAAAAAATATCTGATGCAGAAAAAGAATTATTAGATGCAAAAGAAAAAGTTAATGATATAGAAAATCCAAAATGGTATATTTTAGACAGAAATTCAAACTCTGGATATGCAGGTTTTATACAAGCAACAAAAAGTATAGCAAATATAAGTAAAGTATTTCCAATAGTGTTTTTTGCTGTTGCAGCATTAATTTCATTAACTTCAATGACAAGAATGGTAGAAGAACAAAGAACACAAATAGGAACATTAAAAGCATTAGGATATAATCAATTACAAATTATCAACAAATATATAATATATGCAAGCTTAGCAACTGTAATTGGAGGAGTTTCAGGAATGTGTGTTGGATTTGCAACACTACCTCAAATAATATGGGTATTATATAGTATGATGTATCAAATAACGCCTAAGATGATATGGAGTTTTAATTGGAAGTATGGATTAATAGGATTATTATTAATATGTATATGTATAATAGGAGCAACAATATATTCAGCAATTAGAGAATTAAAAGAAACTCCTTCAACTTTAATGAGACCAAAAGCACCAAAAGCAGGAAACAGAGTATTATTAGAAAGAATTCCATTTATATGGAAACGCTTGAATTTTAGCCATAAAGTAACAGTAAGAAATATATTTAGATATAAGAAAAGATTTTTAATGACCATAATAGGAATATTTGGATGTACATCATTAATTGTTACAGGTTTTGGAATAAAAGACTCAATAAAAGCAATAATGCCAAATCAATTTGAAAAAGTATTTACTTATGATATGCAAGTAAATTTAAGAGATGAATTAGAAGATAATGATAAACAAGAATATATTTCAAGTTTAAAAGAAAAAGAGGAAACAGAAAAAGTTGTAGAAACATATATGACATCAGTAACCGCAGAAAAAGAAAGTATAGAGGAAGAGGTGCAAATTGTAGTTCCAAAAAATGATTTAGAAGGACTAATAAATATAATTGATTTGAAAACTAAAGAAAAAGTAAAACTAAAGGATGACGAAATTTGCTTAACAGATAAAGTAGCACAACTATTAGGAGTAAAAGTTGGAGACACGATTACTTTAAAAAGCTCAGATAAAGAGAAATTTGAAGTAAAAATTTCAAATATTGTAGAAAACTATGTTTCACACTATGTATATATGTCAAAAACAATGTATGAAAACTTATATAGTAAAAATTATAGTACAAATGTAGTGTTGTTAAAGAATATAGAATTAACAGAAGAAGAGGAAGATACTTTAATAACAGAATTGATGAATCAAAAAGAAGTTGCAAGTGCTAGTAGAATTTCTTCAACTATGTCAGTATTAGATGATACATTAAAATCTTTAGACTATGTAGTAATAATATTAATAGTATCAGCTGGATTGTTAGCATTTGTAGTATTATATAATTTATCAAATGTAAATATAAGTGAAAGAATTAGAGAACTTGCTACAATAAAAGTTTTAGGTTTTTATGATAAAGAAGTATATGATTATGTAACAAGAGAAACAATAATATTAACTGCAATAGGAATTGTACTTGGACTATTTGGTGGATATATATTAAATTATTATTTAATTGGAACTTGTGAAATTAATTCTTTAAGATTTAATAAAATTGTAAATCCAATTAGTTATGTGTATGCTGTAGCTATTACGATAATATTTACAATAATTGTAAATATTGTGACTTATTTTGCGCTAAAGAAAATAGACATGATAGAAAGTTTAAAAAGTGTTGAGTAGATTAATTAAGAGGAGGTAGACTATGTTAAAACATGTAAATGAAGAGAACTTTGAAGAAGAAGTTATAAATTCAAAAGAACCAATATTAGTAGATTTTTTTGCAACTTGGTGTGGACCTTGTAAAATGCTTGCACCTGTATTAGAGAGAATTTCTACTTCTAGAGCAGATTTTGATATTGCAAAAGTAGATGTAGATCAATCTCAAAATTTAGCATATAAATATGACGTTCAAGTAGTTCCAACAATAGTAATATTTAAAAATGGAAATGTTATGAATAGATTAGAAGGATTTTTGAGTGAAAGCGAAATAATAGAAGAAATGTCAAAGTACATGGAGGAATAATATAACATTACAAAAATGTAAGCTAATATTAAGAAAAGATTAATATAAAATGATAGCAAAAATAAATAAAAACAGATATAATACAGAAAAAGGAGAAAGATATGAAGAAAACTTTAAAATTATTAGAAAGAATATTTTGCTGTTTATTTTAGGAAGTATATTAGGTTATATATACGAAACTATATTAGTACTATTTCAAAAGGGACATTTTGAATGTAGGCAAGGATTAATATATGGTCCTTTTATACCAGTATATGGTATAGGAGGAATCATATATTATTTATTCTTTGAAAAAGTAAAAATAAGAAAATTGCCACAAGTATTTATTGTTAGTATGATACTTGGTGGAGTAACAGAATATTTATGTTCATATGTACAAGAAATATGGTTTGGAACAAGGTCATGGGATTATTCATATTTACCATTTAATTTAAGTGGTAGAACAAGTTTATTACATTGTTCTTATTGGGGAATTGCAGGAATTTTATACATAAAATTTATATTACCTATGATTGAAAAAATGGAAGATAAATTAGAAATGAAATTAGTGCAAAATGCAACTATAGTATTAGCATTATTTATGGTATTTAATATTGCAATTTCAATTCTAGCTGCTAGTAGACAAACAGAAAGAATAAATAATAAAGAACCTAATAACAAGATAGAAGCATTTCTTGATGAAAGATATCCAGATGAAAGAATGGATAAAATATTTTCAAATAAAAAATATGTAAAATAGAAATTTATTCATAAACTATTGCAAAATATCATATTATAAGATATAATAACCACAAATTCTGAAGATATAATTATATTTTCAGTTACCTTTATTTGAAAGAGGTAGTATTATGAAAAAATTTTTATCAAATTACAAATCAACGATTATTCTTTTAGTTGCTATAATCGTTGGAGCAATCGTAGGAATTATTTTCCAAGAAAAAGCAACTATTCTTAGTCCTTTAGGAGATTTATTCTTAAATCTTTTATTAGTTATCATAGTTCCACTTATATTTTTGACAATAACAACATCTATTGCAAAAATGAAAACACCAAAGAGATTAGGCAAAATTATGGTTACGATCATATGCGTATTCTTATGTACTTCAATAATTGCTGTACTAGTAGGATTTGCAAGTACATATTTTATAAAATTAGTAAATCCAGAAGATGGAGAACAAATTAGGGCATCTTTAGAAGAAACAACAGATGAAGAGGAATCAAGTGATGATGAAGTCACAATCTTAGATAGAACTGTAAGTTTATTAACAGTAAATGATTTTCAAAAACTTTTATCTAAAGAAAATATAATGGCATTACTAGTTGCTTCTATAATATTTGGTTTAGCAGTTAATATGACTGGAGAAAAAGCAAAGCCAGTAACAGATTTTTTAATTGCTGCCAATGAAGTAATAAATAATGTAGTAAAAATAATAATGTATTATGCACCAATAGGGCTTGGATGTTATTTTGCAGCATTAGTAGGAAGTTTTGGAGCCACAATTGTAGTAGGATATTTAAAAACATTTGTAATATATACTATAGTTGCAGTAGCATTTTACTTTATAATATACACATTATATGCATTTATTGCAGCAGGCAAGAAAGGAATAACTGCATTTTGGAAAAATGTTGTACCATCTACACTAACAGCGCTTGCAACATGTTCTAGTGCTGCATCAATACCTGTAAATGTAGAATGCACTAAAAAGATGGGAGTACCAGATGATATTGCAGAAACAACAATACCATTAGGAACAAGTTTCCACAAAGATGGATCTATAATAGGATCAGTATTTAAAATTATGTTTTTAGTATGTTTATTCGGAACAAGTTTAGCAACAGCAGGAGATGTTTTTGGTGTTTTAGGTGTTGCGTTACTTGCTAACTTACTAATTACAGCTGTGCCAATAGGTGGAGGTACAATTTCTGAGATGTTAATAATAACTATGATGGGCTATCCAGTAGCAGCTTTACCAATATTAACAATTATAGCTACTATAATTGACCCACCAGCAACAATGCTTAATGTTGTAGGAGATACAGTATCTTCTATGATGGTTGCTAGAGTGGTAGATGGAAAAGAATGGATTGATAAAGGAAAAAAGTAAGTAATTTTTAGTAAATTGGTGCCGGACCTGTTTTTTACTAAATAAAATTTGAATTAAGATAATAATAATAAATATAAAGGACTAAAAAGTAGCAAGTTTCACTTGCTACTTTTCAATCTTTCGAGACTTTTTTAAATCTTTAATTACATAAATTAAAGATATAAATTACACTGATAATATAACAATAAATTTTTAAAAAATCAAGCGATTTATAAATATTTTTATAAACTATATTGGATAATTTTTTTATTTAATAGGAAAAATCGAAGATTTTGACTATTAAATAAAAATTAAAGT
>CAMEJH010000023.1 GCA_945919455.1 uncultured Clostridium sp.
TTGCTCTACTTTTATAAACATTAGCTTGATTTCTACATTGTGGACTACAATATTCAGCTTTCAAGTTTTCAGAAGAAAATGGCTTACCACAATGTTTACACATTTTTACTGTTTTTCTTTCAGTAGTTTCATTTAAAGCAAACATTGTATCTATTGCTAATTTTAAAGAATTAAAATTCCATTCTATAACAGGTTTGTCTTCTTTATTTTTACCCATTAATATCTTACAAGCTATTTTTGATGGATTAAAATTCTTTATGCGATTATCATATAATTGCTTTGTATAAGCATCTTCAACTTTACTATAATTTTCTATTGCTTCAAAAGTTTGATATAATGTTCTTGCATAATGCATTATCCAAACTAAACACTCTGAGTAAGCCTTTGAGAAAACAACTGCATATTCAGCTGGTCTATCTATGGCTACAACAGGGTTCATTTCATTTTCTGCTGACAATTCTAAAATTTCTCCTCTTGCATTTTTCTTCATAGTGATTTTTTGTTTCTTTTTACATTTTAAAAATAACTCTATATATTCAGCAGAAGGTAATGTTTCTTTATCACTAACTAAATTCCCACTAGGTAAATAAACTTTGTTTTGTGCCACTATATCAGTATTTAATGGTAAATATGTTAATTCTCCTAATAATCCATATTTCTCCACAAATTCCATAATCATTTTATTAGATTCTTCTATGTCATTTTTTTCAACACATCTTCCTATCATTAAAATATCTACTAATATGTCATCTGCTAAATCAAATGGATCATACATAACTACTTTTGAATTTTCTTTTGGTGTAATATAGTGTTTTTCTTCTATTTCTCTCATTTCATAACTATCATATCTAAACCAAAAAGTTCTGAAATTTCCTTCATTATTTTTCTTCATTTTCACTCTCCTAAAAATTTTTTCAAAAATTTTATATGTAATACTTGACAAGTGTGAATTATTACTTTATAATGTAATTAGTGATTAATAGTAATTATTACATTTTATAATTGTTAAACCTTGTTAAGATATTACTATTATATCTTTTTTATAGACAATAGTCAAGTTTTGTTTAGAAAATCACCAAAAAAGTCATTAGGATTATTGTATCTAAAAATCAACAAACAAAAATACAACCAAATGAAAGGAGGAAATTTTTTGGATAAGAAAGAGCAAATATTAGATTTATATTTTAATAAGCATTTAAAACAAACAGAAATTGCAAAAATAGTTGATGCTTCTCAACAATATATTTCTAAAATAATTAAGAAAGATGAAAGATATGAAAATGAAAAAAGTTCTAGAAAATCTAGTAATGCAGAAAAACGCAAAATTGCTCAAGCTGAATATCAGAAGAATTATGTTAGAAAAAAAGAAAAAGATATTGCTTACGAGCAATTATTAGAACAACAAAGACAAGATTCAATAGAGCTTTCTTATAACCCTCATCCTCTTTCTGACTATGCATTTAAGAAAGCTAATTCTAGTATTTACACTTATGATAGTATTAAAAATCAATTTGTCATGCTAAAGGGAATTAAAGCTGGCTTTGATGCACCAAAAAGAATTAGTATGAATGCTTTTTAAAGAAATTAAACCAAGTAAGAGATTTACCTTTCTCAAAATCCAATACGCAATACATATAGCGAAAATTATTTAGCTATTGAGATTTTTGAAAAGGGAGGTTATCGTATGAAAGATTTAAAACAAAATTACTCTACTATGTTTACTGCTTATAAAGATGTAGTAAATGTAAATCAATTAGCAGAAATGCTAGGCATAGGAATTACTCTTGCTTATAGATTAGTAAAGCAAAATACTATTAAGTCTATAAAAGTTGGTAGACAATATAAAATTCCTAAACAAAATATTATTTCTTATTTATTAAATCAAAGTGTTGTTTAGGCTAAATTTTATATTTACTACAAAGAACAAAATCAATAGTAAATTAATTTAGTCTGTTACATCAGAAAGGAGTTTATAATGGTAACAGAAAATTTACAACAAATTAAAGTATCTGTAAGTAGTCTTGTTGTTCGAAATGGAATATATCAAGCAGTTTTAGAATACTATGATGAAAACGGAAAAAGACAACAACCTTGGCGTTCTACTGGTTTAAAAGAACGCGGAAATAAAAAACAAGCTATGGTAAGAGCTGAAGAAATAAGAGCTAATTTAGAAAAAGAACTAAATTTAAAAGCTCTAAATAATTCAAAATCAAATAAAAATCCAACTGATATTCTTTTTATAGAGTATCTTTTTTATTGGCTAGAAATTATTAGGCATACTGTAGAAAATTCTACGTTCACATCTTATAGGCAAATATCCAATAATCATATCAAGAAATATTTTACTGAAAATCCTATAAAGTTAGTAGACCTAACCCATGTTCATATTCAAGATTTTTATAATGAATTAATGGTTGAAAAACATCTTTCTGCCAACACTGTTGTGCATCATCACGCCATTATAAGAAAATGTTTAGAATACGCTTTTAAAATGGATATTATTCCTAGTAATCCAGCTGATAAAGTTCAAAAACCTAAAGTAGAACAATATATAGGAAGCTATTATACTCAAACTGAATTAAATACTTTATTTGAGAAATCTAAAGGTGATCCTTTAGAGGTCATTATTTTAGTTACTGCTTTTTATGGTTTAAGAAGAAGTGAAGTTTTAGGTTTAAAATGGGACTCATTTGATTTTGAAAACCTAACATTTACTATAAAGCATACTGTTACGGTAACAAACACAGAAGGTAATAATAGAAAAATTGAATGTAAAGACAAAACAAAAAATAAATCTAGTTATAGGTCATTGCCTTTATTAGATGATATTGCAGATAAACTTTTAGAACTTAAAGAAAAACAAGAAGCATTTAAAAAGGCTTTTGGTAAAACTTATAATAAACAATATTTAGATTATGTTTTTGTTAATCCTCAAGGCAGATTAATTCGCCCTGACTATATTTCAGAACATTTTAGTATATTATTAAATAAAATCGGTATGAAGCATATTCGTTTTCACGATTTAAGGCATTCATGTGCAAGTTTATTACTTGCTAAAGGTATTCCTATGAAAGCTATACAAGAATGGCTTGGTCATTCTAATTTTTCTACTACAGCTAATTTATATGCTCATTTAGATGTTAATTCTAAAAAGCTTTCAGCAGATGCTCTAGTTAATGCATTAAAATTTACAGATACAAAAAAAGAAAATGAAGAAAGCACATCTTCATCTTCTCAAAGTAATTAGTTATATGGTGTCGATGGTGGGAATCGAACCCACATGGATGTTATCCGCAGGTTTTTGAGACCTGTGCGTCTGCCTATTCCGCCACATCGACATGTTTTATTAAATTTTGGCGGTTTTACAATTATGTTAGATATTTGTTAGATGTTTGAGCATTTTTCAACTCTAGCAAATATCTAAACATTACTATTTTCAATATTTATAAGTTTCAACACGAAAAAAATCCATTTAGATTTTGAGTCCAGTGCGTCTGCCAGTTCCGCCACATCAGCAAATTTTTGTAATACTTATATATATTAGCATAAATTTCAAATTTTGTCTAGTATCAAAATGTATTTTCTATTGACTAAATGGTAAAATTAAGGTATGATATATAATATTATATATAGAAAAGAGGAATTTAAATATATGTTATGTTCAGAATGTAAGAAAAACACAGCTGTAGTATTTATTAACAAAATAGAAAATGGTGTATCATCATTGGAAGGATTATGTCGTGATTGTGCAAGAAAAAGAGGATTAGAAGTTCCAGAAGTAAACTCTAATCAACCAAACGGCAATATACCTCCAATAAATAATATAGATATGGCAAATATGTCAAAACAATTAGAATCTTTATTTAAAGACTTATCAGCAAATTTAAAAATTGAAAACATCGAAGATTTAGAAGGTATTGATCCAGAAGAACTTGAGGAACAAGAAGAAAATAATGAAAATCCGATGGGTATTCCAATTGGTTCTATTTTTGCTAACTTTATACCAAAAAATTCTCAACCTCAAAACGAAGAAGAAAGTAATGGTAGACAAAAAGTTAAAGTTGATAAAAAGAAAGCCAATAAGAAAAAGAAATTTTTAGATGTTTATGGCACAAATTTAACTGTAAAGGCAAAAAATAATCAACTAGATATGGTTATTGGTCGTGATAAAGAAATTCAAAGAGTTATTCAAATTCTAAACAGACGTACAAAAAATAATCCTTGTTTAATTGGTGAACCAGGTGTTGGAAAAACTGCAATAGCTCAAGGATTAGCAATCAAAATTGCTAATAATAATGTTCCAGCAAAACTTTTAAATAAAGAAGTATACCTTTTAGATATGACTTCAGTTATAGCAGGTACACAATTTAGAGGCCAATTTGAAGCTCGTATGAAAGGAATTATTGATGAATGTAAAGAATATGGAAACATTATTCTTGTAATCGACGAAATTCACAATATTATAGGAGCTGGAGATGGCGAACATTCAATGAATGCTGCAAACATCCTAAAACCTTCCCTATCTAATGGAGAAATTCAGTTAATAGGTACAACAACTTTAAAGGAATATAGAAAATATATAGAAAAAGATTCAGCTTTAGAAAGAAGATTTCAACAAGTTTTAGTTGAAGAACCAAATATTGAAGATTCTATAACAATTCTTGAAGGAATCAAAAAATATTATGAAGAATATCACAAAGTAAAAATTTCTAATGATGTTATAAAACAAGCTGTAATAATGTCAGAAAAATACATTCATGATAGATTTTTACCAGATAAAGCAATTGATATACTTGATGAAGCTTGTTCTAGAATAAACTTGGAAAACAAAGAACTATTCAGATTAGAAATGTTAAAACAAGAACTTGCAAAAGTTCAAGCTCAAAAAGAAGATGCAGCTAATGCAGATTCTACAGAAGATTATCAAAAAGCAGCTGATTTAAAAACACAAGAATGTAGATTAATAGAAGAAATCGATCATTTAAATAGCACAATTAAGTTAAAACACTTAACTGTTCAAGATATTGCGCAAGTAATTGAAAATTGGACTAAAATTCCAGTTAAAAAAATTACAGAAGCAGAAACTCAAAAATTACTAAATCTTGAAACAAATCTTCACACAAGAATAATTGGTCAAGATAAAGCTGTAAGTGCTGTTTCTCGTGCAATTAGAAGAAATCGTGCTGGATTACAAAGTACCAAAAGACCACCTTCATTCATATTTGTAGGCCCTACAGGTGTCGGAAAAACTGAACTTGCAAAAAGCTTAGCTTATGAAATGTTCGGTTCAGAAGATTCAATCATTCGTATTGATATGTCTGAATACATGGAAAGTCATTCTACTTCAAAATTGATAGGTGCACCTCCAGGATATGTTGGTTATGATGATGCAGGTCAACTTACTGAAAAAGTAAAAAGAAAACCTTATTCTATAATTCTGTTAGATGAAATAGAAAAAGCTCATCCAGATGTATTTAATATATTATTACAAGTTCTTGATGACGGAAAGCTTACAGATTCTCAAGGAAATACAGTAAGTTTTCAAAATACAATAATTATTATGACTTCTAATGCAGGTTCAAATTTAAATAATAATTCAATTGGTTTTGCAAAGCAAACAATTGATACAAACAAAATTGAAGATAATCTAAAACAAGTATTTAGACCTGAATTTTTAAATAGAATTGATGAAATAATTGTATTTGATTCACTAACAAAACCAGAATTAATACAAATTATAAACTTAATGTTAAAAGATACTCAAAAAGCTTTATCAGATAAAAACATTACTTTAACTATTTCAGACTTAGCCAAAGATTTTATACTTGAAAAAGGAACAAATCTAAAATTTGGAGCTCGCCCATTAAGAAGAGCTATTCAAAGATATATAGAAGATGAAATTTCTGAAATGATTTTAAGAGGAGATGTTCACGAAGGTCAAAATATTTCAATAGACATAGCAAACGGCACTTTAAATTTTAATGTTAATTAATACCAAAAAGTGAATAATAAATTGGAGGAAAAATGAAAAAAGAAAATATACCAAATATATTAACTATAATACGTTTTATTTTAATACCATTTATTTTTATGTCAGTTATTTTCCACCATTATTTAATTGGCTTAGTTATTTTTACAATTTCAGCCATTACAGATATTTTAGATGGTTATATTGCTCGTAAATATAATTATATAACTGATATTGGAAAACTAATAGATCCATTAGCTGATAAATTAACTCAAATTTTTCTTTTGCTAGCACTTAGCATTTTAAATATTTTACCTTGGTGGATTTTAGCAATTGTATTTGTAAAAGAATGTGTAATGGTAATCTCTGCATCTTTTCTTTATAAAAGAAAAGACGTAGTTGTTTATAGTAAGTGGTATGGAAAAATGGCTACTACTCTATTTTACTTAGCAATAATATTTTCACTAATTATAAATCAATTTAATATAGCTTTACCCTTTAGAATTGATTTATATTTATATTATTTAGCCATACTTGCCACTATATTTTCTTTAATTATGTATGCAATAAAATTTAAATTTAAAAATCAAAACTAAAAAAATAATATATAACTATTGTACGTTCAAAACATATCTAGGGTATAACAATCCTGGTTTTGACTTTGTTCAATAGTTATATATTTTTTTAGTTACTATTCAAAATCCTCAATTATTTTATTCAATTCTTCTTTACCATATATTTCTAGTCCATCTTGCATATTTATTAAATCTGTTTCAGTAAGATATTCACTTGAAATATTTGTTTTTTCATACAAGCTTTCCGTTCCATCTTTATTTATTATATATACAATCACTTTTCCATTTTCTACTTTTAATTTAAAATGTTCACCACATTCATCTTCAAATTCTTTATATAATGTTATTTTTTCAGGTTCAAACCCTATTACTTCCCATTCAGGATACTGAGCTTGCACTTCTTCTTTTGTCATATTAACAAGTTCCTGCGGTAATTCAACATATTCATTTATTGTATGTTCACATTTTACATAATACTTTTTTAATATCAATATCGCATTTGCTGCAACTTTCTCTTGGGGTAATGATACAGGAGTTGTGTTCTGAGTTTCTTTATATTCTTCAGTGCACTCATCTTCTATTACTTCTGAAACTAATGTATTAGTTTTATCCTCTTCTTCTACTTCACTGTCACTACTAAATATAGCATAAATTGAATATATTGTTGCAATAATAAGCAAAATAGCTACTATTATCATCATTACTTTATTATTCATAATTACCTACCTTCTTTTTTTCTATTATTTGCATTAATTGATAAATTTATACAAAATGTCATTCCACTTTTATAATATTTTTATTTTAAAAATTTTCTTATATTAATTTTTCTACTATTAATCCTAATACTCACTTCACCATCATTATCTGTTCTATAGACTTGTACACCGCATTTTTTCTAATCTTTTGATAACATTTGAATTTGGATGGTCATACATATTATTTTTTCCCACTCCAATTAAAGCAATTTTAGATTGTAGTGCTTTTAAAAATTGCTCTGTTGATGAAGTTTTTGAACCGATGATGTGGAATTTTAATAATATCTGTTGCTAACTCTTTTGGAGAATACATTTTCAACAATTCTTTTTCTGCAGTTTCTTCAATATCACCTGTAAAAATCATTTTAAGCTCTTTATATTCTAACTTTGCAACAATAGAATTATTGTTTAAAATATTTTCAGTAACCAAAACATCTGTCGGAAACAATATTCTAATTTTAACTTCTTTGTCAATATTAATAATGTCTCCCTTTTTTACTTGCACAACATTTATATTTTTTTCCTGTATTATTTTTTGAAATATCTTATATTGTTCACTCTCTTCTCCTTGTTTTGCAATTATAACTTTTTTAACATTCAATTCTTGTAAAACTGTAAGAATTCCGCCCACATGGTCTTGATCAAAGTGACTAATAATTATATAATCTATAGTCTTTATTTTTCTATCTAATAAATATGGAACTAATATGTTTTTTCCAACATCATATGTATCACTTCCACCTCCATCAATTAAAATTGTTTTATCATTTGGAGTAATTATTAATGTTGCATCACCTTGTCCAACATCTATAAAAAATATTTTTAAATCATGTGGAATTTTATTTATGCAAATATATGTAATCATTAATAATATAGTAATATACTTAATTTTCTTTCTATATGGCTTAATTTTATATTTTATAAGATGAATTGTGTTTTTTATTCTAATTTGAGTAATTGTGAGCCTTTTATGATGAAATAAATTATATAAATAGTTTAAAGAAAATATAAATATATAATATAAAATTATTTGATAAAAATCAGGCGTAATGATTTTAATATTTCCAAAGTTAATTTTTGATATAAATATTAATATATATATTGGCATCTGTATTAATTTTGCTATATATATTCCAAATTGTATAGAAAAAAATGACACTAATATTTGAATAAATCCTCCCATTACGATTATTCCTATTATAAAACTTAGAAATAAATTAGTTAATAAAAAAGATAAGCCTATACTGTTAAATTTCAATGCTGTTATAGGAGATATTATAATTTGAGCTGAAATTGATACGGCTATTATATCTATAAATTTTTCACTTTTTCTTTGAATTTTTATAAAAATATATTTCCACTTTCTATTTCTTATTTTTATATTTTTAAAAATTCTCTTTATTGTATTTTTGAAAAAAATAATCCCTATTGTTCCACCATATGTTAGCAAAAAACTTATACTTATAATACTATATGGATTATTAATTAAAGTTATTAATGCTGCAATTGATATATTGTTTAATGTATCACTTTTTCTATACACAATAAATGCCATACAATTTATAATTCCCATAATTCCGGCTCTAACAATTGATACACTAAATCCTGTTATAATCATATATAATAATAGAACTATGCTAGCTATTATCTTGCTTTTTCTTTTTCCAAAAGATCTTTGTGTACCTTTTGTTACTAAATATATTATATATGAAATATGCATACCCGATATTGCTAGAACATGTGAAATATTACTTGTAGAAAAATCTTCTTTAACTTCATCTGTTATTTCATCAGTATCTCCTAACATAATTCCTAACACAATTCCACTTATGTTTTGATTATAAGATTTTATTATATTTTCTTTTATTTTAATAAAAATACTATTAGATACTTGCAGAATCTTATTTGCACTATTTTTTTCAATAACTACAATTTTATCTGCATCTATTGTTCCTACTATTTTTAGTGTTTTTAAATATTCTTTATAGTCAAATCCTTTATAATTTCTTGCAGCTTGTGGTTCTTTAAATTCTCCTATTATTTCAATTTTATCTCCATATTCCAAATTTATATTTTTTTCAGTACTTAAATAATAATTCTTATTATCAATTCTAACTTTATAAATATTGTTATATTCTTTTTCTTTTTTGTTACTTATTACAATTCCTACTTGTTGAATTTTCTCTTGATTTTTATATGTATTTATATATTGCTTATTTACATATTCTAAAATGCAATTTGAAATAAATGATGATATTATTATAATTATAATAATCTTGAATTTAAAAAACAATTTGATATACCTAAAATATCTTTTGACTGATAAAATTTTAAACTTTCTTTTTTTATATTGAAAATTGATTAAAATATAGATTAAAGAAAAAAATACATATAAAAAGACTATACTTATTTTTAAGTATAGCCCCCATATTATACCCATAATATAACCAATTACAATTATAAACATTGCTCTATTCAATTAAATTACTCTCCTTGCTCCCACATATCTTTGTGCATAATAACTTGATGATAGAGCTGTTATTTTAACTCCACCTTTTGGATTTGAGGCATGTATAAAATCGCCTCCTCCTATATATATTCCAACATGCCCTATTGCAGTATTTGATTCCCCATTAAACACTACAATATCACCTGGTTGCAAATTATCTTTTGATACAGCAACACCATTTTTTATTTGATCTCTTGAAGTCCTATATAATGATACACAAAAATGCTTATATACATAAGATGTAAATCCAGAACAATCAAATCCAGTTGAAGGTGATGATCCTCCAGAAACATATTTATATCCTAAATATTGTTTTGCATATTCTACAACAGCCGTTCCAGTAGTATTTGTAGTATTGGTTGTGTTTTCTTCTTTTTTTGTTTCTTCTGCTATATTTTCCGTTACTGTCTCATTTCTTACTACATTTCCACCTCTTGATGTTGTCTCTTCAACTTTTTTATCTGATATGTATTTTGATGACACATATCCTATTTTATTACCAAGTTTTATTTTATACCAACCATCTAATTCTTGAATTATTGATACTTGATCATTCTTTTTTAAACTATCTATTGCTTCACTAGATGTAGTTGCTTCTTTTCTCACTTTTAGGCTTTCAGTACTTACATATGCTGTTCTTATTACAGTATTATTTTCATTATTACTAGTATCTGAAGTACTTGGCTTTTCTGGTTCTTGTGGTTTATTAGTATTATCTGCAGTATCAGGTATTTCAGAAGTAGTTATATTTTCTGATATAGATTTTTTTAATAAATTAGTTCTGACCCATCCCTCTTGTGTATCATTTTCTATTTTACACCAATCGTTAAGTATCTCAGTAACTTTTATACTACCATTGTTTATTGTTTCTTTATTCATTGAATTTATTACTGGTAATATCTTTGTATTTATTGATTGTTTAAGTTCATAATTTTTATTTTCTTCTAAGCTAAAATTAACTTCTGTATTAGTTTGTTCCGTAAGCATTTGATCATTATTTTCTTGAGTTTCAGTTGGTGTTTGTTCATTATTTGTTGCACCTTCTACATTAAGTAAGCTTTCACTAATATATCCTGTTACTTTTTCTCCATTTACTGTCGCTGTTACTTTATACCAACCTTCTTCTTGCTCTAATATTTCAACTTTATCATTTTTATCTAATTGTTCTAATATTGTTGATTTTGTATTCGCTTCTTTTCTTAGGTTTACAGTTTCTGAGTTTATAGTTCCTGTTGTAGCTTCTGCTTTAGTACTTAATATTATTAAAAGTGTTGTCATTAGTATGATTATTGCTAAATTTCTAAAAATTTTCATATCTAACCTCATTATATTCTATTCTTTTCGACTACAAGTATATACTTAAATAAAAAAAAAGTCAATTATTTAATCCAAAAAAGAAGATATATTTTGATTTAATATCTTCTTTTCTAGTAAAAAATTTAATTACTCATTTTAAAGAATAAAGAAACATCATATAATAATGTATATAATTGCATCTTTTGCTTTTCGTCAAAAAGATCAATAACTTCCTTTTCATATTCTTTTATTGCTTTCTTTGTTTTATTATATAAGTTATCTAATTTTTCAATTATTTCTTTTCCTGGTTTTTTTAATTTCTGTAAATCTGTATAAGCAGTTATTAATGTCCTTGCTAGATAATATATGTTATATCTCCTTAATTCACTATATTTATTTTCTATATAATCATATCTTTCATTTATCAGATCTACATAGTCTATAACAGTTTGTTCACTAAGATTATTTACAATACTATCGATTCTATTTAAATAATAATATTTAGGTAAATCTGTTACCACTACTTTATTACATTTTTCTAATATATAAAAAGTAGTTCCTATGTCTTCGTATTTTTTTCCTACTGGATATTTAACATTATCAAACAATTCACTTTTATATAATTTGTTCCAAGCATAACTTTGTATCTGTTTATCTAACAAGATTTCTTTTAATATATCTATTTTATTATATTCTTGAATTCCATTGTTTGGATTCTTTATAATATTGTTATTTTCTATTACATTATAAAAATTACAAATACATACATCTGCATTTCTTTCTTCTAGCAAATTATACATATTTTCATACATATCTTTTTCAATATAATCATCACTGTCTACAAACCCTATATATTTTCCTTTAGCTCTGCCAATTCCAACATTTCTTGCATCTGAAAGTCCTCCATTAATTTTATGTATAACTTCTATTCTATTATCTTTTAAAGCATATTCATCACAAATTTTACCACAATTATCTGGCGAACCATCATCCACTAGTATAATTTGTAAATTCTTATATGTTTGATTTATTATACTTTGTATACACTTATCTAAATATTGTTCTACTTTATATATTGGTATAATTATTGAAATCAACGCTCCTCGTTCAGACATTTTGTCTCCTCCTTTAAATATTCTGTATTAGCTAATTGCAATATGTGAAATACATCATTTTCAAAATCTAGTTCATTTATTGCAACATTATATTGGCAAAATTTTTCTCTTTCATCACAAAATGGAATATTAGCAATTTTTCTTAAAAATGCTTCTATTGCTACTCCATGTGAACTAATTAATATTGTTCTACCTATATTTTTCCTAACCAGTTTTAAAATACAATTATACATTCTTTCAGCAACTTGTTCTGTAGTTTCTTGTTTTGGAATTCCAGAAATTTCATTTGTTTTATTTTGATTTTGTTTTATTTCTGGATGTATTTTATTTACCTCTTCCCATTTCCAACCATCATAAATTCCAAAATACATTTCACATAAATCCTCAACCTGTTCTACATTTAATTTATTTATTTCTGCTAATGGTTCTATAGTTTTTATAGCTCTTCCAGCAGTACTTGCATACATTTTATCAAATTTGATATTTTTTAGTTTATTTGTTAGTTGGTTAATTAGTTGATTTCCTCTATCAGTTATTTCATAGTCTTGTCTACCTGTTAGTCTTTTTTCGATATTTCCAACTGTTTCTGTATGTCTAACTATAAATATTTTAGTTTTCACTTTCAAATACCTCCTTTGAAATTTGTTCAAATTGAGTAATTGAAAAATCATTGTTGTATTTTTCAAATTTTGTAGATAATAAATATTCTATTTTTTCTTCAATTTCATCAATATTATCTACATATTGAATATATCCTAAATGTTCTAAAACTTCACTACAAGCTTTTATTTTGTGATTATAATTTCCTAAAGCTATGCATGGCGTACTTGTAATGGCTGCAAAAATCATTCCATGTAATCTGTCTGTAATTACTAATTGAGAATTTTTATATTTATCTAACATTTCTTGAATTTTAGATTTTCTATGTTTTTCTGTTATTCCCTCTCCTCTTGCAGTATCGCTAATTTCTACTTTTGAAAAATATTTTTCTGCTATTGAGTTTATATTATCAATTTGTTCATTACTCAAATTTGCTTCAATATCATTTCTCAAAATTATTAATACTCCTTCTCTAATACTTTCTTCTTTATCACTTTCATCTAAATATGTTACTATGTCAGGAGTTTGAATTATTTTATTATTTGGAAATTCTTTTTTCATTGTTTGGTAAGAAACATTTTCTCTTGCTATAATCAACAATTTTTTATGTTTTGAATATATTTGTCTACTTTTTTCTAATTCTTTTTCTCCTTTTTCTGTATTACTAAAATGCATAGTTTGAGGAAAAAATATTATAGTATTGTTGGGGAATAGTTGCACAACTTTTCTTCTTCCTTCTTCTATGTATAAGTATTCATCCCCTAAATTACCTCCTCCATGAAAGAACAATATATCATCATCACAAATATATTTTTTTACTCTATCTATACATCTCTCTAATGTTTCTTCTGATATTTCATAATATTGATATTCTTTAAAATTATCTTCTATATATTTTCTTTCTGCTATTGTTATTGCATGATCTCCTAAGTTGTTATGATGTGGCACTCCTATTAATACTACTTTTTTCATATTGCCTCCTTCACATATTTTTATATTACCATAATTATTTTACTAAAACATTATATCATATAATTTACATAATTTCAACATTTTTCATTTGTTTATAACATATAAAAAAATAATAGTTCTTTGTAAAACCATTATTTTTTCATTAATACATTTTTCTATTTTTTTACTTTAATCTTCTATTGAATCTATGTCTGTAAATTTATATTGCCTTTTAGGAAAAATTGGTGATTTTTCATTATTTTTAATAGCTTTTAAAATTCCTTTTAATCTAGCCGGTACACCTTTAGTTTCATTTATTATAAAACTTAATACATATGGTTTTAAATTCTCTGGTGCTTCTTCATAAATATCCATTAAATATGCTAACATTTTATACATATCTGTGCATCTACGAATTGATGGAGTTGTCATAATACTTCCACTTCTATTTTTGTAATAATTAAATATCGGAAATTCGCCATACATTGTTTTATCAGCTAATGTTACTGCTTTAATAGAATATATCATATCTTCATAATATACATCTTCTATAAACTTTACATTTTTTTCTATTAAAAATTCTCTTCTCCAACATTTACTTGGTACTGAAATAGTTGCATCACAAATTAGTCTAGCTTCTTTTGTTGAATTTTCTTTTGTTGCTACTCTTAATCTGCTATTTCCATTTACTTCTTGAAATCCAAAAAATACAATGTCTGGCTTATTGTCTCCAATTACTTTATCAATATCTTTTAAAGTTGATTCATTATATAATGTATCATCGCCATCTAAGTGTACTATGTATTCTCCTGTTGCTTTTGCTATTCCTATATTTCTAACTGCTCCTAATCCTTTATTTACTTTATTTTTTACAATTTTAATTTTACCTTTATATTTCATTATTTGTTGTAATGTATTATCTGTTGATTTATCTTCTACAACAATAATTTCGTAATCATTAAAATTCTGATTTAATACGCTATTTATTGCTCTTCCTATATATTCCTCTACATTATATGCACTTATTATTACAGAAAATCTGTGTTTTTTTATCATAATTATCATGCGCATCAATATTATTCATTATATGATGCAATCTCCTTTCAATTTTATTTATATTATGGGCTTAAACAGATTTATTATATCATTTTTTTGCTTAAAGGTCAATATTTTGTCTATTTTCAATTCTTAATTTTACATAAAAATACCCAATCTAGTATATTATATATACAATCTTGGGTATCTTTTCGTTACATATTATTTTCAACTAATGGCAATATTTGTTTCTTTCTAGAAACTACGCCTGGCATAAACGCTATATTGTCTTTTATCTCATATGTTTTAGATACTGCATCTGTTCTATCTCCTAAAACAATTGCTTCTGAATTACTATTTACTATATCTGTTATAACAAATACAAATAAGCTTAACCCTTTTGCTAATATTTCTTTATTTATTTCTGTTTCAATTTTATCTTTTCTTTTTAATACATCTGGAATACATACTGTATTTACTTGTGCTATAACATATTTAACATCTTCTTTTTCTATTGTTTTAGCATCTAATCTAATTAATTCATCTTCTGTATATTTATCTAAGTTTGTTCCTGCTTTTAGCATTTCTAATCCATATTCATCTACATTTATATTAGCTATTTTAGCTAATTCTTCAACTGCTTTTTTATCTTTATTTGTTGTAGTTGGTGATTTTAGAAGTAGTGTATCTGATATAATTGCACTTAACATCAATCCAGCAATTTTAGGTTCTACTACAACATCATTTAATGTATATAATTCAAATAATAATGTAGATGTACATCCAACAGGTTGTGCATAATAAAATAATGGTTCAGCTGTTTTAAAGTTATTTATTCTATGATGATCTACAACCATATCTATTTTTGCATTTTCTATCCCTTCTACAGTTTGAGTAAATTCATTATGATCTACCATTATTACTGTTTGACCTTCTTCTACTTTTTCAATTAATTTAGGCTCTTCTATTTCAAAATATTTTAAAGCATATTTTGTTTCTTCATTTATTTCTCCTAATCTACAAGGAATAACTTCTTCTCCTCTTATTTTTGTTTGTAAATCTGCCATTACTATACTTGAGCAAATTGAATCTGTGTCAGGACTTTTATGTCCAAATACTAATATTTTTTCCATATTTCTTCTAACTCTCCTTTATTAAAATTATATATTTTATTGCAGAACTGACATTTTATTTCTGCTTTTCCATCTTCCTCTATTAACTCTTTTATTTGGTCTTTTCCAAGCGTCATTAGTCCTTCTGCAAATTTTTCTTTATTACAACCACATTCATATACCGGTTCTATTGATGCATCCATTACTTTGATATTTTTATCTCCTGTTATCTTTTGTGCAATTTCTTTTAAGCTTAAATTGCTATCCAACATTTTTGACATTGCACCTGCTTCAAAAATTGCTTTTTCTACTTTTGAAATCTCCTCTTCTGTTGCATCTGGCATCGGAGTAATTATATATCCTCCACTTGCTCTTACTCCATTTTTATCAACTAACACTCCTAATGCTACTGCTGTTTGTTTTTGTTCTGATGTTTGAAAATAATTGGCAAAATCATCTGCTATCTCTCCAGATGTTAATGGACTTATTCCTATATATGGTTCTTTTAGCCCTATGTCTTTTATTACATTTATAAAGCCTTGATTTCCTACAACTCCACCTACATCTAATTTTCCAAATTCATTTAATGGAATATCAACTCTTGGATTTGTTATACATGCTTTTACATGAGGGAAATTATCTGATACTGCTACCATTTTTCCTATCGGTCCATTCCCTTTTATTTGTATTGTTAGTTTATCTGTTTTATTCTTCATTTCTGAACCTATTAATGCTGTAATAGTTAATACTCTTCCAAGTGCTGCTGTTGCTACTGGACTTAAATCATGTAAATTTCTTGCTTCTTCTACCAAGTTTGTAGTTGAACTACATACAACTGATATTTTCCCATCATAGGCTAAAAATTTAATTATTTGGTCTTTCATTTTATTTTCCTTCCTCTATAACTGCTTCTTCTAAATTTCCATTTTTTTCTACTAGCTCAGAAGTACAATTTGGACATCTTGTTGCATGATATTTTATTTCTGTTAAGCAATATGGACATATTTTTGTTTCTGGTTCTTTTGGTTCTTCTTGCATTTCTTCTTTATGTTTTATAAATTTACCATCTTTATCTAACTTACTAGCAGCAAAATCTCCAAGTTCTTTTAATTTATTAAGCTTGTTTAAATATTTCACAACTAAGAAAATTGAAAATGCTATTATCAAGAAATCAACAATGGCTGTTATAAAATTACCATATTTTATTGATGCATTACCTACTGTAAATACCATATCGGAAAAATCCACTTTTCCTGTAAGTACTGATATAGCTGGCATAATTATATCATTAACTAATGAATTTACTATCTTTTGAAATGCTCCACCTATTACAACACCTATTGCCATATCCATTATATTTCCCTTTAGTGCAAATTCTTTAAATTCTTTTAGCATATTTTATTCCTCCATTTATTTTTTATCATCTATTAATTTAGGGTTGCTATCTTTTTCTTTTATAAAGTTTCTATATCCTATAGCAACTGCTGCAATAATCATTAATAGAAAAGATAATGCTTTCCATATACCACTATCAAATAATATTATTGCAAACATGCCAAGTGATGCACTTAACCCATATAATATTAACACAGCCTGTCTTTGTGAAAAACCTTTTTCGACTAGTCTATGATGTAAATGTCCTTTGTCAGGCTTAAATACTGCTTTTATCGATTTTCCTTTTGCAAGCCTTCTTACAATTGCAAACATTACATCAAAAATTGGTAGTCCTAAAACTATTACTGGTAAAACAATTACTGCCATTGTATATGTTTTGGCAACTCCTAATATTGATACAACTGCCAGCATAAAGCCTAAAAAGTTGGATCCTGTATCACCTATAAATGTTTTTGCTGGTGAAAAATTATATGGTAAGAACCCTACTAGAGCTCCACTCATTGCTGTTACTATTACTGTTGCAATCATTGGAGATCCATTCATTAAAAATATTATTAATAATGATATACATGATATTAATGATATTCCTGATGACAATCCATCTAGTCCATCTATTAAATTTATTGCATTTGTTACGCCAACTATCCACAATACTGTAATAATTGTGGAAAACGCTTCACTTAGTCCTACTCTATATAGAAATGGAATATTCAAATGTTCTATTTGTATTCCAAATGCTACTACTATTATTGCAGCTATTGTCTGTCCAATTAGTTCTTGCCATGGTTTTAATGTTTTTATATCGTCTATTATTCCAGTTATTGCTATGACTACTATTCCTAACAATATTCCTAGCAATTTTTTTCCATATTCTTGTTCTGTAAATAAATCTAAACTTCCTTCAATGCTCATAACTGCTATTAAGTATAACATTGAAATAATAAATCCTAATATTACTGCTGGTCCTCCAAATTTGGGCATTTTCTTTGTATGCATTCTTCTTTTGTCTTTCGGTATATCTACCGCACCAATTTTATTAGCTATTTTTATAGTATAAGGTGTTGCCATAAAGGCTACTATAAATGCTAATATAAATGCTATTGCTATGTTTCCCCACATTAATTTTGGCCTCCACTATTTCATATTTTCTTTTTCTATTTCCTCAATTATTTTTACTCTTTCTTGATGTCTTCCACCTTCAAACTCAGTTGCTATCCAAGCTCTTACTATACATACGGCTTCACTTGTACTTATATAATCAGCTCCTAGTGCTAAAACATTGCTGTCATTATGCATTCTTGAAAATTTTGCTTCTTCTTCGTTGTCACATTTTGCACATCTTATTCCTTTGAATTTATTTGCAGCTATGCTCATTCCTATTCCTGAACGGCATATTAAAATTCCTTCTTCACATTCTTTGTTTTGAACTTTTTCTGCTACTAATTTTGCTATGTCTGGGTAGTCTACTCTTTCTTCTGAAATACATCCACAGTCTACATATTTAATTTCTTTTTCATCTAAATATTTTTTTATTTCTTCTTTTAATTTATATCCTCCGTGGTCACTACCTATTGCTATCATTTTTATCACTTACCTTTCTTAAGTTTTTATAAAGCCTTTTTCGTGACTTTATTCGTATATTAATATACCATAATCTTCGCTTAAGTGCAATATTTTTACAAAAAAGAAAGAAAAATCGTTATATCACTTGCCAAATTTTAACTTCTATGTTATAATGATATGCGTTATAGTTTATTTTACTAAGAGGAGGTGCATCACACATGCCAAATATTAAATCAGCTAAGAAAAGAGTTAAAATTATTGAGAAAAAAACATTAACAAATAATATGATTAAAACTGGATATAAATCAGCTGTTAAAAAATTTGAAGAAGCAATTGCTGCTGGTAATTTAGAAGAAGCAAAAGTTCTATTCTCAGAAGCTACAAAGAAAATAGATCAAGCTTGTACTAAAGGTGTTATTGTAAAAAATACAGCTGCTAGAAAAAAATCTAGCTTATCTAAGAAATTAAATGCTGCTATGGCATAGATAAAGTCGCTAAAAAATTTAGCGATTTTTCTTTTTTTCTATTGTCATATTTTTCATAATATGATATTATTGTTTTATACAAAGGAGGAGGTGTAAAAATGGAAGAACAAAAACAAGAAAACACAGAAGTAAAAAAAGAACATACAAGAATTAGTTTATTAGCATTTTTCTATACTCTTTGCGTTATAAGCATTATAAGTTTAGTTTGTTTAGTATATGTTTTACATCTTAGAAATAAAGATACAGAAGAAAGATTAACAAACCTAGAAAAATCAGTTCAAACAATTCAAAGTACAGATAATAATTCTAATGTATAATAAAAAATACTACTAAATCGTTTTTAGATTTTAGTAGTATTTTTGTTTATCTGCTTACTCTACAATTTCAATCATATATAAAGAATAACTTTATGATTAAGGTTATTTTTCTAATATTATTTTGGTTCTGGACGTCTTACATTTCCAAAAATATATATTTCTCCCTTGCTATCTATTATTATTGTCCAGTTTCCATTAGCTGATATTTTTATTGGCTTTTGATTATATAACTCATTTCCATATATATCACTTATACATATTGGTATATTACTGTTATTATTTGTTCCATCTCCTAATTGGCCATCGAAATTATATCCCCATGCATATACTTTTCCATTTTCAGCTATCGCTACTGTATGCCTTCTTCCTGCTGATATTTCTTTTATATTAACCAGATTTGTTGCTATATCACTAATACATATTGGAATATTACTATCTGTAGTTATTCCATTTCCTAATTGGCCAGCAGAATTATATCCCCATGCATATACTTTTCCACCTTCGGCTATTGCTACTGTATGAGAACCTCCTACTGATATTTCTTTTATATTTGTAAGATTTGTAGAAACATCACTTATACATATTGGGATATTACGGTTATTATTTGTTCCATCTCCTAATTGGCCATAATAATTTTCTCCCCATGCATATACTCTTCCTTCTTCATCTAGTGCTGCTGTATGATAATTTCCTGCAGATATTTCTTTTATGTTGATCAAATTTGTTGAAATATCACTTATACATATTGGAATATTACGGTTATTATTTGTTCCATCTCCTAATTGGCCATCAGAATTATATCCCCATGCATATACTTTTCCTTCTTCATCTATTGCTACTGTATAAGAACCTCCTGCTGATATTTCTTTTATTTTTACTGCATATAATGGATTTGTTGGTATATCACTTATACATATTGGTATATTACTGTCATTATTTGTTCCATCTCCTAATTGGCCACTCCAATTGTCTCCCCATGCATATACTTTTCCTTCTTCATCTAGTGCTACCGTGTGTGACCCCCCTGACGATATTTTTTCAATGTTTTTTCCTTTTAGTATTAATTGGGGTTGATTGTAATTTATTAATTCATTATCATCAACATTATAAATACTTCCATCTTCTAATAATATTAGACTATTTGATATATTAACTATTTTTTCACTTCTTAATTTTTCATATTCTTCATTAATACATATTAGTTGATCATTTTTATCAAATTCATATGCTTTTCCATTTTCTAATATTATAAAATCATAAACTATATTAACTATTTTTTCATTTTTTAATTCGTCGTATTCTTCATTAATACATATTAGTTGACCGTTTTCATCAATGTCATATACTACTTTTCCATTTTTTAATAATATTCCTATATAGCTTATATTAATTATTTTTTCATTTTTTAATTCTTCAAATATTTCATTAATACATATTAGTTGATTGTCTGGATTAACTACATATGCTTTTCCATTTTCTAATATTATTATTATTATTCCTTCTATATAATTTATATTAACAATTTTTTCGTTTTTTAATTCTTCAAATTCTTCATTAATACATATTAATTCATTATCTGTCACAGCCACATATGCTTTTCCATTTTCTAATATTACTGTTGTTTTTGTATCCATGGAAGCTATTTTAACTATTTTTTCATTTTTTAATTCGTCAAATTTATCATTAATACATATTAATTCATTATCTGTTCCAACTTCATATGCTTTTCCATTTTCTAATATTACTGTTGTTTTTGTATCCATGGAAGCTATTTTAACTATTTTTTCATTT
>CAMEJH010000024.1 GCA_945919455.1 uncultured Clostridium sp.
CCAATTATAATTTTTTTATAAAAAAGGCTTGACTTTTAATAGTTAGTCTCCTTTTTGTTAACTACGGTTAACATTATAATATATAAGACAATGTTTGTCAAGGTTAACAGTTAAAAATCATAAAAAAAGAACCGACCCCAAATTGCGAAATTTTGGAACCGGTACAAAATTTTGATTAACCTAATATCTTTTTGATTTCTTCATTTCTTTTTACTTTCTTAGTTGTAGTTTTAATTAACTCTTCATCTGTTAGAATCATATTTTTTATATATTTATATGGTGGAAAAGTTTTATTAATTTCTTTTATTTTTTCCCAAATGATCTTTTTTAAATCTTCTTCTGATGCCTCAGGATATTTTTCTTTTGCGACTTCTTTGTTGTATACTACTTTTACTGAAAGTTTTAAGTCGTTTTGATCTTTTTCATCTGGCATTCCAAATACTATACATTCTTCTACTAAGTCTATTCTATTTATTAATATTTCTAGTTCTTCTGGGAATACCTTTTTGCCGTTTTTTAATACTATCATGTCTTTCTGTCTTCCTGTAAGGAATAGGTACCCTTCTTCGTCAAAATATCCTAAATCTCCTGTATAGAACCAACCATCTTTTAGTACTTTTTTTGTTTCTTCTTCATTTTCGTAATATCCAAGCATTACATTTGGTCCTTTAACTCTTAGTTCTCCAATACCATCTTCATCTTTATTTACTATCTCAACTTCTACGTTATCCATAGGAAATCCTATTGAACCACTTTTCTTTTCCAGATAGTTTTCTGCTGCTATAACTGGTGATGTTTCTGTTAGTCCATATCCTTGTACTAATTCTATTCCTAAATCATTAAATCCTTGTGCCACTCTCTTGTCAAGTGGTGCACCTCCTGATATTATAAATCTCATATGTCCACCAAGTGCATCTAATATTTGCTTAAATAATTTTTTTCTTATATCTATATGAAGTTTTAATAGAAAATTACTTGCTTTTTTGGCTGTATTAATTAATTTTGTTTTTCCTTGTTTTTCAACTTCTTTTTCTATATTTTTATATATTGCTTCTATTAAAAGTGGTACACCTACAAATACAGAAACTTTATACTCTTTTAGATTTTGAGCTACATATCTTAGTCCATCTGGAAAAGCTGTTTTTAATCCTACTGCAAGCATTACTATCATTTCTGTTGAGCCAAATATATGGTGGAATGGTAAAAATGCTAAATTTACATCTGTTGGATAAAATTTTTCTACTAACAACATTGCATATACATTTGATGCTATGTTTTTTTGTGATAGCATTACTGCTTTTGATTTTGCTGTTGTTCCTGATGTGAATAGCAATATTGCCATTTTATCTTTATCTATTTTTGCATTTATATAGTCTCTTCTTTTTTGCTCTTTTATTAGTTTTTCTCCTTGTTCTTTTAATGTCCAAAAGTCTTTGTATCCATCTTGCTTGCTCATACAAATATATTCTTTTAAGTTTGTGTTTTCTCTTTTTTCTATTTCTTTTATATTATCAATATATTTTTCATCAAAAACTACTACATCTGCTTTGCTTCTTACTAAACAACTTTCTAGCTCATCTACTTGTAGTTCTTTGTCTAGTGGAACTGATACTATTCCTCCTAATACATTTGCTAGATGTGCTACTACCCATTCGTATCTGTTTCTTCCTACTACTGCTATTCTTTTGTTTTTAAATCCTAATTCATATAATTTTGTTCCAAATGCATTTATGTCTTCTAATAATTTTTTGTATGTGATATCTTCATAAGTTACTTCTTTATCTTTTTTGTGTTTTATTACAAATGCTACATTGTTTGCAAATTCTTTTGCTGAGTTGTATATTATTTCTTTTATGTTTTGAAATTCTTTTGATTCCAAATATCTTTCTTTTTTCATCTTTAATATTCCCTTCTTTATCTCTACTAGTTTGTATCTAGTTTTCGATACTAGATTATCACATTAAAGATATCTTGTCAAGATGCTGACTGGGGTTTCTAATAAATTTATTATGCTTGAAAAACAGCTTTTTTAGTTATTTTTTCTATTTTATATCATATCAAGTACGATTTCATTAAGATTTATTATATTTTAATTATTATTTACTTCCAATATTCTGGTATTTGTTCATAATTAGTAAAATTTTTGCATTTATAAAAGCACCTCTTCCCTCCTGGGGTACCTTTATATTCATTTGTTTCACCATTAGTAACTCTTGTCCATAATTCTGGTGCATTTCCTGTTAAATTTGTGCATTCACGGAAAGTATATTCAAATTTAGTTACGTTAGGGCAATTTGCAAATAAGTTGGCTGGTATACTGGTTAATCCTGTGCAAAAATCGAAAGTAGTAGTAAAATTAGTCACATTTGGACAATTTGCAAATAAGTTGGCTGGTATACTTATTATTTCTGTACTACTAAAAGTGCCACTAAAATCAGTTACATTAGGGCAATTTGCAAATAAATTTTCTGGTATGCTTGTTATACTGCAGCATTCAAAAGTTTCTTTAAAACTAGTTACATTTGGGCAATTTGCAAATAAGTCGGCTGGTATACTTGTTATTTTTCTGCAGTAGTCAAAAGTATAACCAAAATTAGTTACATTTAGGCAATTCGAGAACAACCCTTCAGGTATATTTGTTAGTTTTTCACATAAATAAAAAGTCATGCTAAAATCGGTTACATTTGAACAATTTGCAAATAAGTTGGCTGGTATATTTGTTAATCCTTTACATTCTCTAAAAGTATTACCAAAAGAAATTACATTTGGGCAATTTGTAAATAACTCACCTGGTATGCTTGTCAAATTTGTACAGTAGCTGAATGCAGAGCTAAAATAAGTCACATTAGGACAATTTGCAAATAAATTAGCAGGTATAGCTGTTAAGTTAGTACAGTTACTAAAAGTACTATTAAAAGAAATTACGTTTGGACAATATGAAAATAAATTTTCCGGTATAGTTGTTAAACTTTTACAGTTATTAAAAGTGCTATCAAAATAAGTTACATTTATACAATTTAAAAATAAATCTTCAGGTATGCTTGTTAATCCTGTACAACCACTGAAGTTAAAATTAATTGCATTGATAAAAGTATTAGCTGTTGGGCTTGCTACTTTTCTTAAGTTTACGCAATTGTTTAAGTTTATTTCTATTAATCCAGTTTCTCCCCATTGTAATACTTCTATTATTTTATTTTCTGTAGTACTTCCGTAGTCAGTACTCACACTATTACATACTCCTGTTATTGTTACTATATACTCTTTATTGCTTTCTGAATAAGTATGTGGCATACCTGATGGCATATCAATGCCAATAGCTAAATTCAATTTGCCAATGTTTGCTAACTTAGTTTCTTTATTAGCTATTACTGTTTCATCTAGTCCTGTTGTACCATCTCCCCAGTCTACTTCATATCCACCTTCTCCGCAGTCATCTTTTGATACTGGTAAGACTACAACTCCATCTTCTCCCGAGTTCACTAAAAATTTTAATGCTATTGGTTCGTTTTCTTCTAACCCATAATATATTTCTCTACTACCTATTTTTATTATTTTATGTTCTTCATCTATTTCATTATCAAACACTAATTTTTGTTCTTTTAGATCATTTATAAAATCACTTTCATTTTTTACTTTTATTTGAGAATATTTGTTAAGTTTGTGTTCATTCTTCCATATGCTTACTTTTTCTTCTACATCTCCACCTCTTGTTTCTAATTTAGCATTCTGTGCCTGTATTATGATTCCATTTTCTCCTGTTAGCATACTTATGCTTACTCCAGCTAGTATTAATAAAACTACTATCGTTACCACTAACGCTATTAATGTAATACCTTTCATAGACATTTTCAATTTGTTTTTTTGCATTTTTGTTTCCTCCTTTGTTTTCTCTTGTTGAGAATATTAAATATACTCTTAAAATTAATTATACATTATGTAATACTCTTTTTCAAGAAATTTTGTCATTAATTATTGAAATTAAAGATATAAACTACACCAATAATATAACAATAAACTCTAATAAAATCAAGTAATCTACAAAAAATTTTACGAAATGCAATATAACAATTTTTTATATGCATTTTGCGTGTAAATTACTTTAAAAATTAAAGTTTATTGTTTTTTACTGTCTTTAATTTCAATAATTAAAGATGTTTTTATGTCTTCATATACTTAATTTCAAAAGTTGTACCTTTATCGACTTCAGATGAACAAGTAATATATCCGTTATCTTTTTCAATAATAGTTTTAGCAAGAGCAAGACCAATTCCAACACTATTTTCAGAAGAATTTTTACCTTTATAAAATCTTTCAAAAATATGTTTTACATCATGTTTATCAATTCCAACTCCTTCATCTCGAATAACAATTTTAGTATAAAAATTATTTTCTTCAAAATTAATAAAAATTCTTTTATTTTCTGGAGTATGCTCAATGCAATTTTTCACAATATTTGTTAAAGCTTCTAACTGCCAATTATAGTCACCAATCAATTTTGCGTCTTTGCCTTCAATAATCACATGCTGTTGTTTTATATCCAAAGGAATTGCTAAGTTTTTTATCACATTATCAATTAGCCCTTTTACATCAATCTCCTTTTTTGTAAAGGTAGCTGTTCCAGAATCCAATTTAGATAATTTTAATAGTGAAATTACTAACCAATTTATCCATTCAACTTGTCTATTAATTTCATGTACAAAAGTTTGCCTTGTACTTTCATCCATATCTGGATTTTCACTAATATTATCAAGCATAATTGATATAGATGTTAGAGGAGTTTTAAGTTGATGAGATATATCTTCTAATGATGTCTGTAAAATTTTTTTGTCTTTTATAGAAGATTCTGCTTGTTCTTTTAACATTACTGTTACTTTATATAATTCATTTGTCAAATTGCTTAATTCGTCTTCTGAATTTTCTTCTATTTTAAGATTATAATTTTTCATATTTATTGCTTCTATATATTTAATTATTTCATTTATTTTATTATTTCTGTTTTTTGAATATACAAATAATATAATAATTATTAATGTAAGAAATACAATTATGCTAGTTATATTTATTAAAACAAACTCTTTTTTCTGATCTTGTATTCCTTCTATTGCTGAAACTTCATCTAATTTTATACCATATTTTTCTAAAATATTATATCCTACATTTAATGAATTTTTGTCCATATTTAAAATAGCAATCATTTTTGCTTCATCCACTTCTGGATACTTCTCATTTATTATTCCAACAAGATTTGCTACTACTATATCTATTTTATCTTGATATATTTTACATTGTTTTATTGTAATTATTGAACTAAATATGCAAACTAGTATAGTTACTATTAAAATTGGCATTATCAATTTTTTATCTTTTAAAACTTTCATTATTTGTCTACCACCCTATAACCTATTCCTCTAACTGTTTGAATTACTTCTCCATCTTTATCATCAATTTTTTCTCTTATTCTTTTTATATATACTGTAAGTGTATTGTCATTAACAAAATTTCCTGCTACATCCCAAATTTTATCTAAAATTTGTTCTCTTTTAACTAAAATGTTTTTGTTATTAAATAGTAATAATAATATTTTGTATTCTAAGCTTGTGAGAATCACTTCTTCTCCATTTTTATATACTTTAGCTGTATTATTATCTATAACTATATTTTGACATTTAATTTGATTTTCAGCAATCACTTCATTTCCATATCTTCTTAATACACTATTTATTCTTGAAATTAATTCTCTTGTTCTAAATGGTTTTATTACATAGTCATCTGCTCCCATGTCCAGCCCTTGAACTACATCTGTTTCTTCATCTTTTGCAGTTAAAAATATTACTGGATAATTTCCTTTTTCTTTTACATATTTACATATTTCATATCCTTCCCCATCAGGTAAAGCAATGTCCAATAAATATAAATCAAAATCTTGCTTTTTTATTTTAGATTTTGCTGTCACTACATTTTTAGCTGTGTCAACTTCAAAATTTTCTTGTTCTAAAGAATATTTTAGCCCCATTGTTATTGTTTCATTATCTTCTACTAATAATATCTTTTTCATTTTATCACCTTTGTTATTATATCATCTTTATTATACTTTAAAATGAATTTTTATTCACTTTTGATTATACAATAAAAGTAATAGTCTTTTCAATATATTTAGCTTAATAGATATTTTTATAAAAATACTAATTAAATTTGCATTTTTATTTTTTTTTATATATAATGATTACTAGATTTATACGGAGGAATAAAAATGGAACATTGGAGTGTTGATGATTATAAAAAATTTAAAGATGGTAAAATAAAAAAAACAAAGTATAGAGCAAATAAAACGTCTGTTGATGGTCATACCTTTGATAGCCAAAAAGAAGCTGATTATTATTGTGAATTAAAAATGAGATTGCAAGCAAAAGAAATAAACGGCTTTTGTTTGCAACCTACATTTATGCTAGCACCTGGACTTAAATATAAAGCTGATTTTGTTGTATTTAATACTGATAATTCATATGAAGTTATTGATGTTAAAGGCGTTAAAACTAAAGAATATATTGCTAAAAAGAAGGTTTTTGAAGATAAATATAATATGAAAATAAAAGAAATTTAGTCAAAGTTACAGACTAAATTTCTTTTATTCTTAAAATTACTCTTCTATAATTTCATTTTTTTCTTCTTCAGTAATATATTTATACTTAACCATTTTATCTAATACCTGCTTTTGTCTCTGAGTTGCTAGATCAGGATTTTTAGTTGGTGCATATACTGAAGGCGCATTTGGTATTCCTGCTAACAAACTACTTTCATATTTATTCATATCAATAGGATCTTTATCAAAATATCCGTTTGAAGCAGCCTTTACACAATAATATCCATCTCCAAAATAACTTGTATTTAAGTACAATTCTAAAATTTCATCTTTATCACAATTTCTCTCAATTTCATATGCCATAAATATTTCTGATATCTTTCTTAAAGCTGTTTTTTCTTGTGTAAAGTATATATTTTTAGCTAATTGTTGAGTTATTGTACTACCACCTTCTTTTAATTTTAAGGATTTTACATTTGTCCATATAGCTCTTGCAATAGCTATTGGATCTATTGCACCATGATCATAAAATCTATGATCTTCTACTGCTATTACAGCATTTAAATAAAATTCTGGCATATCTTCTAATTTTGTATAATTCTTTTTTTCTTTTATTTCTGCAACCTTGTCTGCAACACTAATTTCATCTAATGCTTGTTTATATAAGGTATATCCTTTATAAGTTAATATTGCTCCTATAAATACTATAATTAATATTATAACTAATATAATTCTTTTTATTATTTTCATATTATCACCTTAATTTTATTTTAATTTACAAAAGTGACTATAAAGTGACTTTATTTTAATATCTTTGGTAAAAATATTATTATACCAATCACAAATGCTCCTATTGCTAATGCTAATACAGCAGCAGCAGAAATATCTTTTGTAAGTTTCGCTTTATCATTTTTTTCTGGACTTATCATATCAACGATTGTTTCTATTGATGTATTAAATAATTCTGCAGATAAAACTAAAGCTATTGCAATAGTACAAACACACCACTCTATTAAATTTAGTTTTAAAACAAAGCCTAATATTATGACACATATCGTTGCTAATACATGAATTTTCATATTTCTTTCTGTTTTAAAAGATGATATAAATCCCTGTATTGCATATTTAAAACTATTAATTATTTTTTTGCATTCTTTCTTTGGATTCATGACTGCTCCTTTTTTACATCTCTTTTTACTGGTATAAAATTTTCTGCAAATTTGTATTTATCTCTATTATGAATATAAAAATATCCTATAACAGAAAATGTTACTGCTCCAACAAAATTTACTATTAAATCTTTCATTGTATCAATTATACCAATATCTAAGTAACCGCCTGTAATTACTGTTTCAATTTCTTTTCCATCTTCATTGCTATATATAACTGTCTTATCTATATTATCTATAACTACTGGTATATTTTTGCCTTCTGGTTCTAACTCCACTGTTGATATAGTTTGAACTATTCTATCTTTTTGCATATCATATTTAAATAATTGGTCTGCCCCAAATTCAAAAAATTCCCATAATACTCCTATTGTCATAGAAAAGCAAAATGCTACTAAACCTACAAACACTGGTGATAATTTAATGTGAAATCTTTCTGAGTTATTTAGTATATCAATTAATGAAAATCCTATTGCTGCACATAAAAATCCATTTAATGTATGAAGTATTGTGTCCCAATGTTTAAATATTCCATAAAAATTTTGTATTTCACCTAAAATTTCTGCTGAAAATATGAATAGAAAAATTATTATTTCTAATAAATCTGGTATTTCTATTTTTAATTTTTTATTAATCCAAAACGGAATAAGAAATAATATTAAGGTTAACATACATAGGAATACACTTGAAAAATCTCCTCTTAAAAAACTTAAAACCATTGTTACAATTACTAATGCTCTTAAAGTTAAATACCATGCCAAACTTGATTTTTTATTTTCTTTATAAAACTGTTTTACTTTATCTATTGTTTTTGACATATAAATCAGCCTCCTTCATATTTCATATTTTAGCATTGATTTTTTTATTTATCAAGTAATAATTGAAAAAAGGAGCATTCATTTGAATGCTCCTTTGAGTGTTTATTACCCCCAAACCTTATAATAATAGTGCTCACCAAGTTTAACTTTAACTTGTATGTTAGCTCTTTCGTTAATAGCTTTTTGGCTACAAGCTTTTGGATTATAATAGTATAATGCCCCATCTGCCGCATAATAATCCGTGCTTAATCCCAGTCTTTGTGCTTCTTCTATTAGCATTTCTTCGATTGGATCTTCTCCATTCAATGCCCTTTTTACCGCTCTTTTGGTTACCTCTGGTACCATATCTAAAGTAACTTCATATGGATTTTCAGTCATTAAATAGATTTTTCCATCCTTAACACAAGAAAAAGCATTCGTTTGATTCAAAACCTCAAAAAAATCATCAGAGTAGTACTCTGATAACATCCGATTCAAAAATACAGCCGCAACTGCAACTTGGCATTCTTCGTCTTCGATTCCATCTTCGGCAAATACTAGCCTATAAAATGTTTCGAGCTCATTCTGTGTGAGTTCTACTATTGTTTTATCTTTTACAGTTTCTTCTTCGGTTTTTACTTTTTCATCAATGCAAATTTCTTCTCCATCAATTGTTCTTAACTCTTGACATATGTATTTTGCTTTCGTATTTTGCTCGGTCAAAATATCTTTTTGAGTTGTATGCACTCCTTCTTGATCAGTAGATTTGGTTTGTGTAGTAAGTACCATCATTAATGTAATTAACATTATGAAGATTACTACAAACTTTTTCCGCTTTCGCATTTTTTACACTCCTTAAAAATTAGTCTTAAATATTATACTACTAAATATTATTTCTGTCAATAAATGTAAAAAATAAGGTGCATCACTTTCGTGATGCACCTTTTGTACCTATCAAATATTGACAAGTACATCGAGAGCTTTTCTAACAGTACCGCAAGAATTGTTGCCGTACTTGGCGTCCAGATAGTCCATCAGGCTCTGAGCTCTTCTCCGGATTTCGCCATGTTCCTTGTCGTAGATGGCGATGAGCAGTTTTTCTGCCATGTGCAGAAGGACATCGCTCTCATCATTTCCCAGGAGTTCATCCTTAAGGATTCCTCCTCTGATGAGATTGGCCTGGTCAACAAATTCTACCTCCTTAGGTGTGTTCTTAATGTCAATTGCAAAGATGCTCATGTGTAATTAGCCCCCTATTAAAATTTTGTCTTGCGACAATTCTATAATTATTATATCATATTATGTAATCTTTTTCAAATTCATACATTTTATCTAGTGGCTTATCTGGCTATATTTTAAGTCTTCCTCATTATATTTATCTGGTTTTAGACCAACTTTATCTCTCATATAATCTAATAGTAATATCATTATGATTGTTGTCATACATCCTACAATTAATATTGTATTTGATTCATCTGTAAAACTCAATAAAAGTGATCCTAAAAGGCTTATTGCTATTGAAAACAAATTATATATCATATTTCTTATTGTTGCTAATTTAGTTCTTACTTTTTTATTAGTAAAATTATTTAAATATCTATATATAAGTACATTATAAGGCCCTTTTATCGCTCCTTGCATTACGAATAAAAATATAATAATAAATGTACTTGCAAAATTAACTCCTGCCATTGACAAGCATCCTATCATAATACATGATACTGTTAATGGTATTCCAAAATGTGCTAATGTAGTATTTCTAAATTTTTTATGTATTAATCCTTGTGCTCGCGAACACATTGATGCAGCAATTTGGGATATTGCAAATACCATTCCAAAGTATTGTTCGGGAAGTTGTATCTGTTCTAGCACTCCACTTCTAAAAGTTGTCATATTATATAATAATCCTGATGTTAATCCAAAAAAGATTAATAAACATTTCATTCTTTTAGATTTTTTTGCAAATTTAATTGCACTTTTTAATTGTTTAAAATATTCCCTTGCTCCTATCTTTTTTTCTTTTTCATCATCGGGCATTTGTGTATGCCTAAATCTTGTTGACAGTATTGTTGAAATTATATTTGTAATTAAACAAAATATAATTGGTAAATATGGATTTATGACAAAAGCAAATCCTGCAATTAATGAAGTAATAGCATCTACAATATAATACCTAGAAACAGCTAATCCATCTATTGTTGAATATAGCCCTCCTCTTTTCTTTCCTTTTGGTAAAGAATCATATAATATATTTGTTTCACAAATTCCCTTTATTACATATCCTATTGAATCTACAAAAAAGGCTATTAGTAATTGACTATAATTTTGGGTAAAAATAAGTATAATTGTAAATATACACATACATATATTTGCAAGAACTAAACTGTTTTTCTTACCAAATCTGTCTACTAATAGTCCTATTGGTATTTGGACGATGAAGCAGGATGCTGTAAAAAATGCTTCACCTAATAACACTTGAGAGGCAGAAAAATGTTTAGCTTGTGTTAAAAATAGATATATTATTGAATAATAGAATAACAAATCCCATGATATCATTTTATATATAGGATATAATCTTGCATTCAGTTTTTTATCTTGTATTTCTTTCGTACTACTCATTTTCTACCTCACTTATAATTTTAGATTAATCTTTGTGTTTCTTTTGCTATCATTAATTCTTCATTTGTTGGAACTACATATACTTTAACTTTAGAATCTGGAACAGAAATTTCTTTTTCTTCTCCTCTCATGTTGTTTGCCTCAGCATCTACTTTTACTCCCATAAATTCTAATTTTTCACAAATTCCTTTTCTTATATTAATTTGATTTTCTCCTACTCCACCTGTAAATACTATATAGTCTACTCCATTCATTGCTGCTGCGTATTTTGCAACATATGATGCAACTTCATACATAAATTTTTCGATTGCTATTTGTGCTCTTTCATTGCCTTCTTTTGTTGCAGCTTCTATTTCTCTAAAGTCAGGAGCTAATCCTGATATTCCTTGAACACCAGATTTTTTATTTAAAACAGCTTCTATTTCTTCTACTGACATATTTTCTTTTTTCATTAAATATGTTACTACTGATGGATCCAAATCTCCTGAACGAGTTACCATTGGTATTCCTGCAAGTGGTGTTAATCCCATACTTGTATCAACTGATTTTCCACCTTGTACAGCACATATACTAGATCCTTGACCTAAATGGCATGTAACAATTTTTAAATCTTTTATATCTTTTCCTACTATTTCTGCTAATCTTTGTGATACATACATATGTGATGTTCCATGAAATCCATATTTTCTCACATGATATTTTTCGTAATATTCATATGGAATTGGATATATATATCTTTCTTTTGGCATTGTTTGATGGAATGCTGTGTCAAATACTCCTACCATTGGTTTTCCTGGCATAACTTTTTTACAAGCTTCTATTCCTATTATTCCTGCTGGGTTGTGTAGTGGTGCTAAATCTATATATTCTTTTAATACCTCTACTACTTCATCAGTAATAACTACAGATTGGCTTATTTTTTCTCCACCATGTACTAATCTATGTCCTATTGCATTTATTTCATCTAAGTTGTCTATTACTTTGTATTCTGGGTTTATTAATTGTTTTAGTGTAAAATCTACAGCTTCTTCATGTGTTTTTGCTGCATGTTTTATTTCTATTTTTTTACCATTTACTTTATGTGTTATAAATGCTTCATCTTCTCCAATTCTCTCATATTTACCAGAAGCTAATACTTCTTCTGTTTCCATATTTATTAATTGATATTTTAGTGATGAACTACCACAATTTAATACTAAAATTTTCATTTCTAACTTTCCCTCTCTTTTTAGTTTAAATTATTTACCTGTAACAATTCTTTTTGTTTCTCTAGCTATCATTAATTCCTCATTTGTTGGAACTACATATACTAAAACTTTCGAATCTCCTGCTGAGATTTTTGCTTCTACTGCAAATGCATCTTGATTTGCTTTTTCGTCTATTTTAACACCCATAAATTCTAGTTTTTCACATATTGCTTTTCTTGATTCTCTTCCTCTTTCTCCAACTCCTGCTGTAAATGTTATAACATCTACTCCATTCATTGCTACTGCACATTTTGCAATATATGCAGCTATTTGATAATGATAATGGTCTAATGCTAGTTGTGCCATTTCATTTCCTTCTGCTACTGCATTTTCTATATCTCTATTGTCTGCTGATACTCCTGATATTCCTAAAAGTCCTGATTTTTTATTTAACATTGTGTCAGCTTCTTCTGGAGTCATATTTTCTTTTTTCATTATAAATGTTACTACTGATGGATCTAAGTCTCCTGATCTAGAACCCATTGGTATTCCAGCAACTGGTGTTAATCCCATACTTGTTTCTACTGATTTTCCATTTTGGATAGCACAGATACTAGCTCCTTGTCCTATATGACAGTTAATTGTTCTTAATTCTTCTACTGGTTTTCCTAAGATTTCTGCAATTCTTCTAGACACATACATATGTGATGTTCCATGGAATCCATATTTTCTTACTCCATATTTTTCATAGTATTCATATGGAATTGGATATATGTATCTTTCTTTTGGTAATGTTTGATGGAATGCTGTATCAAATACTGCCACATTTGGTTTTCCTGGCATTTCTTTTTGACATGCTTTTACACCTAATATTCCAGCTGGATTGTGTAATGGTGCTAAATCTGCACATTCTTCTACAGTTTTTAATACTTCATCATTTATTAATACTGATGAATTGAATTTTTCTCCACCATGTACCATTCTATGTCCAATGCTATCAATTTCGTCTAAGCTTTTTATTATTCCATATTTTTCATTTAATAATTGTTCCATTACAAATTTTAAAGCTTCTGAATGGTCTTTTACTGGATTTTCTAGTTTGATTTTTTCTCCATTAACTTTGTGTGTTAAGAAAGCTTTATCGCTTCCTATTCTTTCATAATATCCTGATGCTAATGTTTCTTCTGTGTCCATATCAATTACTTGATATTTTAGTGATGAACTACCACTGTTTAATACTAAAATTTTCATATATATTACCTCCAAAATATTTTAATCTTTTATTTGTGCTTGTACAGCTGTAATTGCTATAACTCCTGCTATGTCTTCACTACTGCATCCTCTTGATAAGTCATTTACTGGTTTTGCAATTCCTTGGCATAATGGTCCATAAGCCTCTGCTTTTGCTAATCTTTGTACTAATTTATATCCTATATTTCCTGCTCCCAAGTCGGGAAATACTAAAACATTCGCTTCTCCTTTTATTGGACTTCCAGGTGCTTTAAATTCTGCAACTTCTGGTACTATTGCTGCATCTAATTGTAATTCTCCGTCTGCAATTAGATTTGGAGCTTTTTCTTTTAATAATTTAGTTGCTTCTATTACTTTTTCTGTTGATGCAGAATGTGCACTTCCATATGTAGAATATGATAGCATTGCTACTTTTGCTTGTTCTCCTATTAATTGTTCAAAACTCTTGCTTGATGATATTGCAATTTCTGATAATGCTTCTGAATCTGGTTCTTCATTTAATCCACTATCTGCAAATATAAATGTTCCATTTGAGCCATATTTACAATCTGGTACTACCATTACAAAAAATGCTGATACTAGTTTAGTTCCAGGTGCTGTTTTTAATATCTGTAATGCTGGTCTTAATGTATCTGATGTTGAATGTGCTGCTCCTGATACAAGCCCATCAGCTTCATCTAATTTTACCATCATCATTCCAAAATACACTGGATCTAATACTAATTTATGAGCTTGCTCTTCTGTCATTCCTTTTTGTTTTCTTAACTCAAACAATGTATTTGCATATTTTTCTGTTTTTTCTGATTTGTCAGGATCTATTATTTGCGTTCCTTCTAAGTCTATATTGTTTTCTTTTGCTAATTCTTTAACTTTTTCTTCATTTCCTACAAGTATTACTTTGGCATATCCTTGCTCTTTTACTATGCATGAAGCTTTTAATATTCTTACATCAGTTGCTTCTGGTAATACTATTGTTTTTATTTCTTTTTTTGCTCTTTCTTTTATTTGGTCTATAAAAGACATTGCGTTTTCCTCCTCCCATTTCTATTACCCGTTTAATATATCATAAACATGAAAAAATTACAATATTTTTATCTTTTTTCATAAAAAATCCCCTATACGTTTGTTTCCAAGCCCGTATAAGGGATTTTTTTAATAATAATTGTTATATCTTTCGTTCATCATTTGATTCATTATAGGTCTGTTTATCATTGGATTATTCATTGTTCCATAAAAACTTGTTGTTGAAATTGTTATAAATTTAATTGCATAAATGTCACAGTACACTAAACTGTCATTTTCAAAAGATCTAAGTAATATGTAACTTGCACCTACATCTTCAAGAATTCCTATTCTATCAACTAAATTATTAGTTCCTATTAAAAACTCTACTCTCATTAATTTTCCTATTTGCTCTCTTAAAAATGCTGGTGTATAAATAGGATTTGTTAATATTTCTGGTGAATTTTGATTAATTACGATATTTCTGTCTTCTCTTTTGTCTTGCTTTTCTTCTACATCTGCCATTTAACAAGTTTCTCCTTTCTCTTTTAAGTTCGTGCATATATTTCAGTAGGTCTATAAAAGCAATGATCTCCAAGTCTAGTATGAAGAGTTCCAGATCCATTGCTTGGAAATGTTGAGCCACATGATGGTCTAAATGGATTTAAATACCATAAGCATTCTCCTATTTCGTTTAATCTGTTTCCAGACAATGCCCAGTCTGCAATCTCATAGTGTAAATCTGTTGGGTTCATATTATAAATGTTTTGCGGGTTATATCTCCCTCTTATTGTTTCTCTTGCACAGTCAAATTGTCCTTCTTGAAATATTATATTTCTAATATTACCTCCTTGTGAAACTCTTGCATATTCTCCATTTGGTACATACACTCTATTCATTGTTACTGATGCAACTGCTCTCATACCATTGTCTCCTTCTCCTCCTGCTTCACATTGGATTATTCTTGCTAATAGTTCTCTATCTGAATATGCCACTTTAATCACCTCATGAGATATTGTATGTTTTAAAATTTATTTTGTTACAAAAAAGATTAGACTTTTACATCTAATCTCTTGTACTATTTCTTTTAGCTATTAATGCTTTTATTTTTATGCCTTGCTCTGTAAACATTTTTTCATGTTCTGTTTCTATATTATTCTCCCATATTGGTTCATTGTGCAAATCATAGGTCTTTTTCAATATTTCAAAATCTGCTTCTTCAAAATATCCTAAGCTTCCTCTAAATAAATCATCATCATCTGTTTTAAAGTAGATTTCTCCGTCATCACTCAAGAATTCTTTGTACTTTTCTAATTGTCTTGTATGTGTTAACCTCTTTTTTCTATGCTTTCCTTTTGGCCATGGATTGCAAAAATTTATGTAAATTCTTTTTATATTGTCTTTTTCTCCTAATATCAAGTTTATCCTTTCTATGTCAAACCTCGTTAAAATTACATTATTTATTTCTTTATTTTGTTCTTGATATATTTGTTCTATGTTTCTTTTGGCTAATCCGAGCATAGCATCTACTAAATCTATTGCAATATAATTTACATTTGGGTTTTTGGATGCTAGTTGTGATATAAATTGACCTTTGCCACATCCAAGTTCAAGGTGTATAGGATTTTCTGGGTGTTCAAACTCTTCTACCCATTTATCTTTTAATTTTTCTGGATTATCCCTATAAAATTTGCTTGCTTCTAGTTCTGGTCTAGCCCAAGGTTTAAATCTTATTCTCATCAAAATTCTCCATTCTAATACAATATTTTTCATATAATCTTTTTATATTTTGCTTTGTTAGAGCTTCATCTAATCCTTTTTGGCTTACGTCAGTAAATGCCGCTATTAGAAATTTATCTACTTGTGGATGTATTATTGATATATTTCTTTCATTATTCATATAGTAATTTATTTGGGTATCTTTGGTCCAATTTTTTCCATTATATGTTATTCCTGCAGCCATTTTGTCACATACCATTTCTGCAGCATATTTATATGGCATAATTGCTGCTTTTTCCGGTAATGCTGTATCTATCCAATATTCATGATGATGTTTGTTTCTTCCTTTGTGGTGTAACCATGCTTTTGAATATCCTTTTTCTTGTCTACAATATAGTATAGGGCTTTTACTGCCATTGTAATATTTTACGCTTTCCCAAAATTCTTCTGGTGAAAATTTTGACCAATCATGCATAAATCCTCTCCATGGAATTCCTATCTTACAACATAATTTAAATACTATCCATTTGTGTTTTGTTATTAATTTTATATGTTTAAATAAATTTTTAATTTTCATGTTTTTACTCCTTTTAGCAATTTGGTATCATGACTAAATTGCCCTTGACTCTTAATTAAAAAGATTGTATAATTTTTTTGTTGAAATGTCAATAATTAGAGGAGTTTTTATGATTTTAGAATACATTGTAAAAGATGATAAATATCAAAATATTAACCAAATATTAAAACAAGAATTTAATATTTCTTCAAGATTACTTCACAAACTTATTACTTATAAACATGTTTTTTTAAACGGTGTTGCTGCAGATACCAGAAATAATATATCTGTAGGAGACATTATTTCTGTAAATTTAGATTTTGAAGAAGAAAGTGAAAACATTGTTTCTTTTAAAATGGATTTAAATATTGTTTTCGAAGATGATTCTTTACTTGTTTTGAATAAACCTGCTGGAATTGCTGTACATCCTTCTATTTTGCATTATGAAGATAGTCTATCAAATGGAGTAAAATTCTATTTTGAACAAATTGGATTACATAGAAAAATTAGACCAGTTAATAGACTTGATTTAAATACGTCAGGATTAATTATTTTTGCAAAAAATGAATATGTACAAGAATGTTTAATTCAACAAATGAAAGAAAATATTTTTAAAAAAGAATATGTTGCAATTGTTAATGGTAGATTTGAAAAAGTTAGAGGTACTATAAATCTTCCTATTGCTCGTAAAGAAAATAGTATTATTGAAAGGTGTATTTCTCAAACTGGTCAAGAGGCTATTACTGATTATGAAGTTATTCAGGAATTTGATAAGTTTTCTGTTGTAGAGTGTGCTTTAAAAACTGGTCGTACGCATCAAATTCGTGTTCATATGGCTGCAATCGGTCATCCTTTACTTGGAGATACTTTGTATGGATCTACTTCTAATTTAATTAATAGACAAGCTTTGCATAGTCACAAAGTTTCTTTTGTTCATCCTATTAATCATGAGCAAATTACATTGTGTTGCGATTTACCTTGTGATATGAAAAATATACTTGAGCCCCCAAATAAATAGCGAAAAAATATCATTATAATGATATTTTTTCGCACCATCACTTTCTATAAAAAACATTATATAAAGCTATTATTTTAATTCGTTTTAGCGTCCGCCACCGCCACCTCCGGCCACCGGCCTCCGCCTCCTCCACCAGAAAATCCTCCTCCAGCTCCACTTCCTGATGAACCTATTGCAGAATATACTGATGAATTTATACAGTTTCCAATATTTACTGAATTCATTATATGTATATATGAGTATGTATACATAGCTGAATCCATGTTAGTAATTTCTGGATATACAACTTTTAATTGTTTTAATACTTTTTCTGATATTCCGAAAGCAGTTGCAAATACTAAGTATTTTTCCCACACAACTAGTGATGGTATTTCTTTATCTTTTAATAGTGAAAAGTCTTCCATATATTTTTTAAATGCTTTCCATTGTTCCTTTTCGTCTACTCCCTTTTGTGTAAATGCATTTGTTTTATATGCCATCATTCCAACTATAATTGCATTTATTCCTAATACTATTGCTAATGGAATGAAAATTAACGTTACAAATGCCATAACCGTATAAATAATACAGATTGTTTCATAATTAATTAGTTCTTCTTGTTTTTCTTTTATATAATTTCCATTGCTAACTTCTTCTTTTTCTATTATCTTTTCTATTTTTTTATCTAATTTTTCTACTTTAGAAGTATGCTTTTCTAAATACTTTGTAATATCTTTTGTAGTTAAACTTTCATTATTTCCGGCAACCTCTTTTAAGAAATCTAGTGTTAATTTTTCATCTTCCTTTAGGTCTTCTACATCTTTATTTTCTAATGTAATTTTAACTATATCAGATTTCATGATTCCAGTATTTTCTACTAATTCTAAAGAAATATATTTTCTTAAACATAAGTCTAAAATATTGGCAGAAAAGCTTGAAGAAAAAGATTTGTTCATTCCTGAAGTTAATACAAACAGTGCTTCTGCAGGTGTAGCATCTTTATATGGCAATTCTCTAAAATATTCTAGCTTTGTTGTTGGTTGTATTTTGGAATCTAGTGATTTTAGTTTCTTTATATTTTTAAATATTTTTGTAATAAAATATAGAGTAATTATTGATAATATTACTATAACAGAATATATAGCAACTTTTTGGGCATTTCTCCTTGCGTTTGCTTCATCTGCCCATTTTGTTTCTTCCTCTATTACTGAATTTAAAATGTTGCCACTGTACGTTCTGTTTGATGAAGTTATCATATAATTTGGTATTAAAGTTCTTACTTCTACGTAATTACCACTTGAATATCTATTTATAGTAAATTCAATTTTATTATTTGCAGTAGCATATATTTCTCCATTTAATTGTTGCGTATGTCCCCAAACTCTTATTTCTTCCTTATTTTCTGCATTCATTGGTAATAATATAGTTCCTGTTATTTTTTTAGCATCTATTTCAAAATCTTCTCCAATAAATTGCCAATATAATTCAGAGTAGTCATCATATTTTGCTATTGCATCTTGTACTTTGTATGATATTTGATATCTTCTTGTGTCATAGTCATCATCTAATCCAACTCCCCATGCAATTTCGAACATTCCTTTAGAGTTTGTTAATGCATAATAGCAGTCTTTTGTTACATGATACATTTCTTCATTTATTTTTGAAAGTTCTTTGTCTGCTGTTAAGTCTTTCACTGTTACATCTGTTATTCCAGAATATTTTGAACTATCTTTCTTAAAAGTTTTAAATAATGTATTTGTTTCTGATATGTAAATGTTCCATGTTTCTGTTACATTAATACTTCCATCTTCATTTATTTGTGCTTCAAAATCTAATTCATTTAGTTCTAATGTAGCATTTGATTTTACACTGCATAAAAACAAAAATGCTGTCATTGCTATAAAAATAAATATTATCTTTTTATTTTTCATATTCCCCTCCTTTGCTTGTTTTATTCTATCATAGAACTATTTCATTTGCAATCAAAAAAAAGAAAACTTGATTTTATTATAGTTTTGTAACAATTTCAAAATTTAATATATAACTATTTCATAGTCAAAACATATCTGGGGTCTTCCTACAGGTCTTGACGTTATTCAATAGTTATATATTAAATTTTGAAAAATGCAATAAAATTAGAAATCAAGTTTTCTTTTTTAATTTATAAGTAAATCTGTAAGCCGGGTTCTGTCATTTAAAATAGTCATTTATCTAGATCATATATCACTATATGATTCAAGCCACGCAATTCAGAAGATGCCGAGCAGGCTTAATCTTCTACTTAGGTGTTGCTCCAGATGGGGTTTGCACTGACCCAGTATGTCACCATACCAGCGGTGAGCTCTTACCTCGCCTTTTCACCCTTACCTCATATGAGGCGGTTATTTTCTGTTGCACTTTCCTTAAGGTTACCCTCACTAGACGTTATCTAGCATCTTTGCTCTGTGGAGCCCGGACTTTCCTCTCGTAGTTCCTTTCGGAATTTACCAGCGACTATTTAATTTACTCAAGTTTTATTATAACACTTTTTTTTATAATTGTAAATGTTTAAATTTTTACTTTTTCTCGGGGAGACCAAAAGCCTCTCTGATGTATGGTGTATTATTTATACTTAATTTTATGAGTTATAGAAATCCCATTGAATAAGTTCTAGTCAATTATACTCCATTCTCCACTTACTTCTTCTACTTGGATATTAGATGGTAGATTTATTATTGGGCGAACTGGCACAGCACCAGAGGCACCATTGTCACCGAAGCTATCAGAACCAGAATAGCACAAGTAGTCGATATTGCCATTCACAAAGCCCCCATTCACATCAGCCACAAGGAAGTAAGCACCACCAGAGTAAACATAGACAGAGCGAGAGGCTAGTAAATAAAAATAATCTAGGCTGTCTCCTAAAATTAGATTCATGTTTTTTAATGTTGAACTTGTATAATTTGCTTCACTCCAGTTTGTTCCTTCATAACTATATTTTACTGTATTATTATCGCTTGTATCTATAAAATACCAATATGCATCACATTTATATGTTGTTTCATTTTTGCTCCAGTAATTTGGATCTCCTGTTCCATCACTTGATGTTGCTGTTCCATTTGTATCTGGATGCCAATAATTTACTCTCTTATTTGTATAATCATTTGTGTCTTCATTTGTAAATGTGTATGTATTAAAACTTGGTTCTATAAATCTTGTTACCCTATTTACATCTTTTAATGTCATACTTCTTGATTTTATTTCTTTTCCTTGTACTGTTCCTCCATATATTTCACATGCTGTATTTAAATCTTCTTCACATGTTAGCCATCCTTGGGCTGTTGCATTTAATGTAACTCCATTTTCTATTGGCTTCGATGTTGTTAGCATTATGCTTCCATCTTCATCTTTTCCTAATATTATCCATTCTGTTCCTTCTGGTATTGCCGTGTCT
>CAMEJH010000025.1 GCA_945919455.1 uncultured Clostridium sp.
TTATGACATAATCAAATAATAATTTTACTATGACATTATCAAAAATTAATTACATGAATTGTTTTTTAATGTTGAATTTTAAATATTTTATTGATATAATTCATATAATATTTGATTAAGGAGGTATTTTATGTCTACACCACATAATGAAGCAAATTTAGGTGATATAGCTAAAACAGTAATAATGCCGGGTGATCCGCTTCGTGCAAAATATATCGCTGATAATTTTTTAAAGGATTATAAATTAGTAAATTCTGTTAGAGGAATGTATGCATACACTGGTAAATATCAAGGCAAAGAAATCACTATTATGGCTTCTGGTATGGGAATGCCAAGTATGGGAATTTATTCTTATGAATTATTTAAATTTTATGATGTTGAAAATATTATTAGAATAGGTTCTTGTGGTTCTTATAAGCCAGAACTAAAATTATTTGATATTGTACTTGCTGAAAATACTTTTTCTGAGGGAAATTTTGCATTGACTTTAAATAATGATGATTGTCATATTGTAAGTAGTAGTTCTGAATTAAACAATATTATAAGTTCTACTGCAAATGAAAACAATATATGTTTATGTAAAGGTAATACTGTATGCACAGATTGTTTTGATGTTTATATGACTGATGTTAACCAATTTTTAAGTAGAATCCCTGATAATTTTAATCCAGTTAGTGCAGAAATGGAAGCATTTGCTCTTTTCTATGTTGCAAAAATGCTTAATAAAAAAGCTGCTTGTTTGATGAGTGTTGTTGATTCTAAATATATTAAAGAAATAGCCACACCCGAGGAACGCCAAACTGGTCTTAACAATATGATAAAACTCGCACTTGATAGTAGTCTAAAACTATAAAGGGAAAAAGTAGACCCGGGACTAAATTTCCCAAAGGGAAAAAGTAGACCCGGGATCAAATTAACCTTAATTTAAACTTGGACATTCAACATCACTATCTGTTACTTTGTCTAAATGCATTTCATAGCTTTTGTACATTGTTGATCCATCTGATAATTCTGTTGCTTCTAATTCAAGTAATCCGTTTTCTTTGTTTATAATGTATTTACTGCTGTCTATAGTTAGTATATATTTTTCATTTTCAGATTTTATTTTTGTTGTCATTGCAGTCTTTAAATAACCACCAAAATTGTTTGTTAATATAATTGGTCTAAATGTAGCTAATGTATCTTTATCCGCTACTTTATAACCATCTGATAAATCTAATTTATTTGTTTCTTTTTTGTTTAAGTCAAAAGAATAACCTTCATTAGCATTATAATCTATCCAAACAATGCTATCATTTATTTTTTCCTTTACTTTTCCATCTTTATAATAAATTTCCGTTACACTTAAAATATTCTTTTCTGTACTTTCTTCTGAACTTGCAATCCATTCCTCTATTTTTGCTGTATAATTATTGGTATTTTTTAGATCATCTGCCATAGTACTAATTTTCTTTAAAATTAATACTTTATTAGTAATACTTATTAAGCAAATACTAACTATTACAACGATTATAACAACTACACCTAATAAAACTTTTTTCATTTATATCTCCTCCTTTTATAAATATTATACATCTAGCTAGAGTTATTGTCAATATTTTACATAAAAGTATTATTTTTCCAATTTTTTGTTGACTTATTTTACAAATTATGGTATTATATCGTTTGTATTTATTATTTTTGGTTACAGAATGATTTGAGTCATATCAAAATCATTTTGTAATATATTAGCAAGAATTAGTATTATTAATGGAGGTTTTTTTGTGAAAAAAATTGCACATCGGTTAATTGCTTTGGTTATGGCAATGGCATTAGCTCTCAGTATGAGTAGCATTGCTTTCGCAGCAGATGTAACAACTTCTGAAGAAGCTCAAAAAGAAGCATTTTACGAAGCTGCTGTTGCAGATGCAGTTCGTCGTGCTCCGGCAGGAACTAGTCTGATCTACAGCAATGATTCTCATTTTAGCGGAACTACTGCCTCTGTCTCTATCACTAACACAGCTTTTCGACCCTCGGCATATGTATATGCATATGTATATGATGACAACAACGAAACTTACCTTGGTACCCTATACTTCAATGGTACTGCATATGACAATGCCAGTGCAGTAAACATTGTCGGCAACACAGATGCCGATGTTGGTTTCCATGTCATTAATGCATACAAAGGCACATATACTGTTAATTTTAGGAACCTTCTGCAACATGATTCTACTGGTGCATTTGCATTGGTAATGTTCTTTGCATAATTTCCTGCAATTGTAAACACTAATTGATTCTTGCTAATATACGAGAAGAGCTAACAAACTTGTTAGCTCTTTTCTCATATAAATGTAAAAAGTAGTTCTGGGATCAAATTTACATTCTATCAGGCATTTCTATTCCAAGTAAGCCTGCACCAGTTTTTAATATTTTTCCTGTTGCATAAGTTAGGTAAACTCTTGCATTTTGTATATTTTTATCATCTACAATTATCTTATTTTCATTATAAAAATTACTATATGCTTTTGCTAAGTCTATTAAAAATCTTGATAATATTGATGGTTCATTTTTTTCTGTAACTTGATTTAATGTTTCTTCAAAATTATATATTAATTTTAATATTCTGCTTGAATAATCATCTAATAAATATTTTGAATCTACATCTTTTATGTTTGGAACTTCACCAGCCTTTTCAATAACACTCTTTGTACGCACATAAGTATATTGAATATATGGTCCAGTTTCTCCTTGGAAGTTTAATATTGTGTCCCAATCAAATATTTCATCTTTAACTCTACTGTTTGCTAAGTCATTAAATATTACTGCACCAATTCCAACTTTTTTAGCTACTTCTTCTTTATTTTCTAAGTCTGGATTTTTTTCTTCTATTATATTTTTTGCTCTTAACACTGCTTCGTTAAGTAAATCTTCTAATTTTATTACATTGCCTTCTCTCGTAGACATTTTTCCTGTTTTTAATAATACCATTCCAAAAGGAACATGTTCTAATCCTTTTGTATATTTTTCTGGTAGTCCTAATAATTTTGTTGTTTCAAATACTTGTTTAAAATGTAATACTTGTTCATAAGAAGTTACATATAAAGCTTTATCAAAGTCATATGTACGAGCTCTATACATTATTGCTGCTAGATCTCTTGTTGCATATGTTGTTGAACCATTTGATTTTTCTATAATACATGGTGCCATATTTTTATCTTCTAGATCAATTATTTTTGCACCTTCTGATTCAATTAATTTTCCACTTTTCTCTAATATTTCTATTATTTCAGGCATTTTGTCAGAATAAAATGCTTCTCCATTCCAAGAGTCAAATTTTGTACCTAAAATATCATATACTCTTTGAAATTCTTTTAAACTTAATGTTTTAAATTTTTCCCATAGTTCTGTACAATATTTATCTCCATCTTCTAACTTTTTGAAATTGTTTCTGCATTCTTCTAAAACACTTTCATCTTCTTTGCATGCCGCATTTATTCTTATATATATTTTTGTTAGTTCATCTATAGGATTTTCCTCTATATTGTATTCATTTCCCCATCTTTTATATCCTTCAATTAGTTTTCCAAATTGAGTTCCATAATCTCCTAAATGGTTTATTCCTGTTACATTATATCCTAAATATTTATATATGTTATATAATGCTCCTCCTATTACAGTTGAACGCAAATGTCCAATATGAAAAGGTTTTGCAATATTAGGGGATGAATAATCAACTACTATGTTTTTGCCTTTTCCAATTTTTGACTTGCCATACTCATCAGTTTCAGCAATTTCTTTTAATACTTCTGATGCTAAAGCCTGTTTATTTACAAAAAAGTTTATATATCCTCCTATAACTTCTATGTTTTCTATTAATGTTTTATCAATTTCTATTTTAGCTTTTATATCTTCTGCTATCATTGGAGGTGCTTTTCTTAATTCTTTCGCAAGTCTAAAACATGGAAATGCAAAATCTCCATTATTAACTTCTTTTGGTTCTTCTATATATGTTTCTAGTTCTTTGCTTTCTTTATTTATTACTTTTGATATTGCATCTGCAATAATTTTTTTAAAATCTGTCATCTTATTCTTCCTCCTTATAATTTTATTATTTCCATAATTTATCTAAAACACTTTTATATCTTTCAAAAATAGGATGATTTTTATCAGAATTTTCTATGCAACTTTCATATATACTTTTGTAGTACCATTTTTGTTCTTCTGGATTTTTTGATAAAACCTTATCTTGTCCATCCTGTTCAATATTTGATATAGCATCTTCTAGGTTATTTATCTTATCGCAAGCAACAATTAATTTTGATCCTAATGGAGCCGTTTTTATATGTTCTATTGTATGTTCTTTTCTCTCTTTCCATGGTAAAGTTTTATCTGGTTCTGAAGCATCATATACATAATCTCTAACTTTTTTTCCAAATTCTTTTTCAATATCTTCAAATGTGTGATCTGTATCTTCAACTACATCATGTAGTATTCCTGCTGCTACAATATCTTCATCACAATTGTTTCTTTGTAATATCATCCCTACTGTAAATGGGTGAAATATCATATCTACATCTTTTTGTTTTCTTCTTTGCCCTTTATGCGCTTTAGTGGCATAAAAAATTGCATATTCAATTTTATCCATATTATTTGTCCTTTCTTTTTCTTTAATATTATATTATATTTATTTTATTTTTACAAGATGATTCCTTGACTTTTATTAACATTATACATATAATATGCATATCAATTTTTATTTTATAGGAGGGCTTCGTATGAATAAACGGCCTTTAGTTATTGAATTTACCGGTCTCCCTAATTCTGGTAAAACCACTTTAATCCATAACCTTTCTAAAAAGCTGGAAGCAAATGGTTTTAAGGTGCAAATTATGTAGGAAGATGCTGAACTTGTTCCTAAAGAAATTCCTAAAAAAACTTGGATTCGCAATGTGTGGATTACTTTTGGTCAGTTGCAGTCTTTGTTGGAAATTCCTTATTCTACTAAACAAATTATCTTGTTAGACAGAGGCTACTGTGATGCTCTGTTTTGGGCCAGCTTCTTATATAAACAAGAGGTTTGTTCCAAAGAACAGTCTGACTCTCTGAAAAGAATCCTTTATGAGATGAATGAACAATTTGATGTATTTCCAGACTATCTTTTTGTAATCGATGTTTCTATTGAAGAATCAATTAAAAGAAGAGCTGCTTTGGGTGGAAAAACTACTATGACCAATGAAGATTTCTTAAGCTTTTATAAAAGCGAGTTAGAAAATTTCTACAAAAATGCTAATTGTCCTATCTGGTATTTAGATACTACTACTTTATCTATTCAAGAGACTTTGGAAGAGACCTTTGATGAACTGATAAAACATCTTTCGTAATTTCAAAAAGGGGGCGTCCTAGAATAGGGTCCCCCTCTTTGTTTTAATTTTTAACTATTTCCACTCCATCTTTAGTATCTTTCACAGAATATCCTTTTTCTGCAATAACATCTCTTAATCTATCTGATTCAGCCCAGTTTTTGTCTAATCTAGCTTGCTTTCTTTGCTCAACTAAATCTAAAATTTCTTGTGGAATTTCTTTTTGTTCTTTCTTTTCTGTTATTTTTATTCCTAAAACTGTATCAAATTTTGCTAATAATTCTGCTATTTTAGGTGTTTTTTCTGGATGTTTAACAGCTTCCCATACAACACTCATTGCAAGTGGCATATTTAAATCATCATTTATAGCTTGATGAAATCTGTTTTCTAAGTCGTTTATCACATCATCTGCTACTACATCTGTTCCACTTAAATGTTTTTGATATCCTTCTCTTAAACGAGTTAAAGATACTGATGCAGCTTCTATTCCCTCCCATGTAAAGTTTAATTTACCTTTATAGTGGCAAGAAAAATTAAATAATCTATATGTTAATGGGTCATATCCTCTATTTATAATATCGTCTAATAAATATACATTTCCTAAACTTTTTGACATTTTTCCACCATTTATTAATAGATATTCTCCATGCATCCAATAATTTGCAGGTATTTTTCCACATGCACCTTTGCTTTGAGCAATTTCGTTTTCATGATGTGTAGGTATTAAATCAATACCACCTGTATGTATGTCAAATTGTTCTCCTAAATATTTTGTACTCATAGCTGAACATTCTATATGCCATCCTGGATAACTTGGTCCCCAAGGACTATCCCATTTCATTAAATGATTTTCTGGTGCTTTTATCCATAAAGCAAAATCATATGGATTTCTTTTTTCTGGGTCTACATCAACTCTTGCTCCAGCTTTTTGTTCTCTAAGATTAATTCCTGATAATATTCCATATTCATCTAATTTTGATACATCAAAATATATTGCTGTAGATGTTTCATAAGCATATCCTTGTTCCATTATTTTTTGTACCATTGCTAACATTTCTTTTATATGGTCTGTTGCTTTACATACAACCTCAGGAGTTTCTATATTTAACCTTGCTAGATCATTGAAAAATAATTTTGTGTAGTATTCTGCTATTTCTAATGGAGTTTTATGTTCTTCTCTAGCTGATTTTAACATCTTGTCTTCTCCTTCGTCTCCATCTGATACTAAATGTCCTACGTCAGTTATATTCATTACATGTTTTAGTTCATATCCATTATAGCGTAACACTCTTCTTAATGTATCTTGAAATAGATTTGTTCTCATGTTTCCTATTGTTGCATTTTTATATACTGTTGGTCCACATGAATACATTCTTACCATCTTTTCATCAATTGGTTTAAATAATTCTTTCTTTTTTGTTAATGTATTATAAAAATAAATATCCATAGTTTCCTCCTTTTTAAGATTTTACCCCACAATCTTTGTGGGGTTCAAGAAAAATCAATTATTTGTTTAATTACTGACTTCTTACATTTGTATTTGTGTTTGTGTTTCCTCCAGATTCTCCTCCTCCAGTTGTATTTTCATCTCCTGGGTTATCTGGTTTTGTTGTATTTCCTTCGTCTGGTTTGTCTTCTGGCTTCTCATCTGGCTTTTCTTCTGGTTTATCATCTGGATTCTCGTCTGAATTATCCGTTGGTTGTTCTGGTTCAATTGGTTTTGTTTCTTCTGGTTTAGCGTGTATTGTACAATATTCTGTTGGAGCAGTTTCTATTGTTGTATTAAGACCTGGTGTACTCCATAATCCTAACCTTTCTTTTTCCACAACATATCCACTTGATTTTGTTACTTTTTTATCAGCTGGGCAAAATTCATTTGCTAATTTTCCAGATTCTGTACATATTGTAAATTGTCCTTGATGTGCATCACATGTTTCTGGTAAATGACCTTTTCTAAATATTTCTGAATATGTGTCTGTACATTTGTCTGAAGCTAACCTTCCACTTGCTCTACATACTGTTGCCGTAATAACAGTATCTGGTTTTTGGAATGTAGATCCAGCTAATCCTTTATGAATTTCTGTCATTATTCCATCAAATAATTGTCCTGCTGGGTTTGTTCCTGAGAAGTTTATTCTTTCTGGATCGTCATATCCATACCAAGCTGCACAAGCATAATAATTTGTAAATCCACATAACCATCTATCTTTACTCTCGTTTGTTGTTCCTGTTTTTGCAGCCACATCAATTCCTTTTATAGCACAATAAGTTGCTGTTCCATTATATCCTTGTGCACCTGTTACTACAGATTTCATTAAATCTTTTACAATGTAAGCCGTATCTGGTGAACATACTTTTTCTGTTTTTTGATTTGGCTCTAATACTATTTTTCCATCTGAATCTTCTACTTTTGTATAAAATGTTGGTTCAATGTATACTCCATCATTTGCAACTGATGCATATGCTGCTGCCATTTCTAGTGGGCTTATTCCATATGTCATTCCACCTATTGCTAATGATAAGTTATTATCTCTTTCATCATCTAATGATGATATTCCCATCTTCTTTAAATATTCCATTGATTTTTTAGGTGTTAGTTCTGCCATAACTTTTATAAATGGTACATTTTGTGATGTTGTTAGTGCAGTTCTTACTGTTCTTAATGGTTTTGATGTTGAAAATCCATTATAATTATCTGGTGAGTAATTTGCTCCAAATGTTGTTTTTAAATCTGCATACATTGTTGCTGGCGTTATTATTCCTTCTTCTAGTCCTGGCAATACATCAGCTAATGGTTTAAATGATGAACCTGTTTGCCTTTTACTTTGTGTTGCTCTATTTAATCCTCTTGAGGTTGTTTTTTCTCGTAATTGTCCTATACATCCTACGACCTTTCCTGTTGAAGGTTCTATAACTACTGCTGCACCTTGTGCAACTGCTCCTGTAGATTTTGAAGTTAAATTATATTTTTTATTTTTAGCCTCATTTTCCATTACTGTTTGTATAGAAGATACTTGTGTTGAATATATTTTTAATCCACTGCTATATAGATAAGTTGTTGCAGCATCTTTTGAAATTTGTTTTTCTTCCATTATTTGGTTTATTAATTGATCTATAAGTGCATCTGTATGTGATGAATATACATTACCTTTAGCTCCATTTTCAAATTTAAATCCTGCTTCTACTTCTACTACTGCTGTATCATATTCTTCTTGCGTTATATAATTAAATTTCTTCATTTGTGATAATACTGTTTTTGTTCTTTTTTCTATCTTTTCTGTTGGATCATCGCCAAAATAAGGATTATACCTATTAGGAGAGTGATTTATTCCTGCTAAAAATGCACATTGTGCTATACTCAAGTCTTTTGCTGATTTATTAAAGTAATATTCTGATGCTATTTCTACACCACGATTATCCTGATTTTTTCCACCTATAAATATCAAGTTTAAGTATAACTCTAGAATTTGATCTTTTGATAATACTTTTTCTACTTGATAAGCTTTTGCCCATTCTTTTACTTTTCTAATTATACCGTCAATACCTTTACTGTCTTTATCTTGAGTAATATTTTTTACTAATTGCTGTGTTATTGTACTTCCTCCACCTGCTGTTGATTTTCCTCCATGTGTAACAAATGAAAGTATAGCTGCACCTGTTCTTTTTATATCTATCCCATGATGTTTTTCAAATCTTTCATCTTCTATTGATATATACGCTTTTGGTAAATATGGTGACATTTCTTCTAATGTTATTATCTTTCTGTTTTCATCCCCAGTCAATTCTGCAAGGACATTTCCATCTGTATCTAATATTACAGAATTTTCTTGAAGAATCAATTCTGATAAATCAATTTTGAAATCGTCTCCCCATAGTCCATATATTAATCCTACAAGAATTCCTGCACTAATTACACATAATATTAGTATTAATACTATTATTATTTTTATTGCTATTGATAGTTTAGGATGTTTATATTTAAATTTCATTTTAGTGTCTTTACTTTTTGCTTTTATGTCTTTATTTTCATTTTTTATTTTTTTGCTTTTTAATTTACTGTTTCCTGCTGTTTTTGCTTTTTTTGTATTAATTTTTTTCTTTTTTTCTTCCATTTCATTTCCTCCCATTTTAACATAAAGTGGAACTTAAAATACTTTTCCAAAGCATATATATAACTATTGAATAAAGTCAAGACCCATAAGAAGACCCCAGCTATGTTTTGACTATGAAATAGTTATATATATGCTTTGAGAATCTTTTACAACATTATAATATATTTTTCCTAAAAAGAAAAGCATTTTAAGAAAATCTTTCGATTTTTCCATTTATACCATAAAGTTCTTTTATTATCACTTTATTTTTTCCTATTTTACTCCTTATATTATTATAAGTATCTTTCATGTATAAGACTGCTTCAAGTAAATCCTTGGTTCTAAATTTTTGCATGTTCTCTCTCCAAATTATTTCTTCTCTACCCACTTCTATTTCATAATCATTTATATTTATCCCATTAAATCTTTTGTTTTCAATTTTCATATTTCCTTCTAAATTTAATATCGTGGCAGTTTCATTTATATTGTACTTATTTAATATAATTTTATTAAAATCAAAATTTAATATTATTTTTGCTCTTGTTAAACTCTTTTTGGGATTATTTGATATTGTTATTAGTATTCCTTCTTTATCATATATGTCTTTTTCTATTTTTCTTAATTTTTCTATATAATTTGTAACAACTGTAATCCTTCTATATTGTTTAGCAAGTATTTTTATTGTTTCTATTACTAAATCTGTTATTTCATTGGTTGTTATCGCAATTTCAGTTTCTTCTTTTTTAAATTTTTCTTGTTGAATTATATAGTCTAATATTTGTATTGATATATATTTTATTAGCCATCTTCCATCAAAAATATTTATTCCGTTTGCATTTAATGCATTTATTAAATTTTTATTTTCACTTAATTCTTTGCTTAAAACTACATTTGATGCTTCATTTTTTATTAACTTGTTTATTACCTTTTGTATATTTTTTTCTTTTTCTAAATTTAAATATATTTTGCAATTATCCTTTTCTAATTTGATTTTTCCTATTATTGGCATAGGCTTATCCATCTTTTCTAAATAATATGTTTTTATAATAATCACCTCATTAATACCTATGCTATTAAAAAGAAAAAAAGAACAAATTAATTTGTTCCTTTTTCTAATTCTTCTCTTATTATAGTCCATATATTTGAAGTTTCTCTATCTTTTTCCCAACATGATGTTCCTCCTAAATTATATTTTGTTACTAGAGATACTTTTGCTTCTATAGATTTTCCATCTTCAATCCACATTTTTTTTGTTGATTTTCCAGATTTATATTCAACGTAGTATTGTTTTAAGTTATCATCCCATTGTTTTTCTACATTATTGGGTATCATTTTATTAATATCTACCATATCTACTGTACTTCTTCCAGTTATTGAGCCATCTTGTGATATTGTCCATATTCTTGTGTATAATGGCATTCCTAATATTATTTTTTCTGGTTTTACTACATCATATTCTATTATTTTCTTTAAATTTGTTTCTACCCAATTGTATCCTGCAGTTGTTCCTGGTTTTGTACTTGAATTCCCATATTGATCATATGCCATAAATACTAAATAATCTGCTACATCTCCAATTACATTTCTATCAAAGCATAAAGACCAGTTTGGATCTCCATCTGGTGCTGTTACATCTACTGATGTTACTACTCCAGCTTCTTGCATACGTGGTACAAGTTCTATTATAAATCTTGAGTATTTATCTTTATCATTTTGGTACATATTTTCAAAGTCCATGTTTATACCATCTAATCCATATTCTACACATTTCTCTACTATATCTTCTATTAGTTCTTGTCTTTTTGTATAGCTATTTAATATTGATGATACGACTTTTCTTCCTTCTTCTCCTGTAAGCATTTCTGAACTTGATACCATTGGCCATACTTTATATCCATTTGAGTGTGCCCATTCTATATACGCCATTCCTGAAGCCCCAACATGTTCTTGTAATTTTCCATTTGCATCTATATAGAAAAATGATGGTGAAACTACATTTACTCCTTCTATTTTTTGACCTGTTCTGTCTGGTGCTTGTGCATATCTAGAAAAATAATCCCAAAACATATTTACTTTTCCTGCTATTTGTTTGTCTTCTGTCCAATTTTCCCTTATTGTTGTAAAGTTTGTTAATTTGCTTGTTTTTATATATCCTATTTCTCCGTTTTCTGTTCTTACTTTTGTCCATCCATCATTATCTTGAGATATTGCTATTACAATTCCTCCCTTTGCTACTTTATCTACAGTTTTTGACAAAATATCTTTTTTCCATTTAACAGATACTTTTGATTTTGTATATGCTTTTATTTGTTCTCTATTTAAAGAATCTATTGTTATTATTCCCTTTTGGTCTATCTTTGTTAATTCCATATTGTATACATCTGTCATTTCAGATATTGGTAAATATACTTGTTCATCTTCTCTAATTGCACTAGCATTTGTCTTCTTTATTGCTCCATTTATTGTTATTTTTTTTACATCAAATCCTATGCTTGCAATTTTTTTGTCATATGTAGTAACAACTTCATTTATCTCATCTTCAATGTAAATATATTTATCAAAGAAGTTTTCTATATCATCCATTGAAACATATACTACATCATCTTTTATTTTTACTTCATGTTTTAATTTTGCCGTTACATTATTATTATTTATTATTAAGTTTATTTCACCTTCTGTTTTTTCTTTTAAATAATTCTGTGCTTTTAATAATATAAAAACTGTAGTAGCTAATAATATTAATACAATTATTACTCTTTTTAATATATTATCTTTTTTATTTTTCTCTCTCATTTGTTGCTCTCCTTATTTTTAACTTTCTACATTTTTATTATATTATACTGTTAAAAAAATAGCAAGATTTTTCTTACTATTTTCGACAAATTAATATTTAAAATTAATTTTTACATTTTTCTAAATACTCCAGCAACTTTTCCAAGTATTTGACAATCTGGTACTATTATTGGATCCATTGTGTGGTTTTCTGGTTGTAAACGTATATGATTTTTTTCTTTGTAGAATGTTTTTACAGTAGCTTCATCTCCAATTAGTGCTACAACTATTTCACCATTTCTAGCATCATTTTGTTTTTTTACAAGTATATAGTCTCCATCTAGTATTCCAGCTTCTATCATGCTTTCTCCTCTTACTGTAAGCATAAAGCTTTCGCTATTTCCAACAAAATCTATTGGAATTGGGAATGTGTCTGTAACATTTTCTACTGCTAGTATTGGTTGCCCTGCTGTAATTTTTCCTATTATTGGTACATCTACTAATTCTTTTTGAGTGTAAAATTCTTTACTAGCTTTTGCGAATGGCTTATCATCACTGCCTTTTATTACTTTTAATGTTCTTCCCTTTTTGTCTTCTTTTTTAATAAATCCTTGTTTTTCTAGTTTTTCTAAATATGCATGTACTGTTGCAGTTGAACTTAATCCTACTGCTTTTCCTATTTCTCTTACTGATGGTGGATATCCATTTGCTATTACTTGATTTTCTATAAATTTTAATATTGCTTTTTCTTTTCTTGTTGTTTCTGCTCTAGTTCCCATTTATATCACTCCTCATTTTTTCTTTGACCACATAATATCACAAATAAAAAAAAATGTCAAACAAATTTTTGACATTTTTAAAAATTATTTTTTTATTGATACTATTTTATATTGAATTATTCCAGCTGGTGCTTCTACTTCTACTGTAGTTCCTTTTTTGGCACCTAATAGAGCTTTTCCAATTGGTGACTCATTAGATATTTTATTTTCAGCAAGATTTACTTCTGTTGATCCTACAATTGTATATTCTACATCTTCATCAAATTCAATATCATGTAATGTTACTGTGTTTCCTATTTGTACTGTTTTTGTATCTATTTCTTTTTCATCAATTATTTTTGCATATCTTATTTTATTTTCTAGTTCTGCTATTTTTGTTTCGTTTTCTGCTTGTGCATTTTTTGCTTCATCATATTCTGAATTTTCTGATAAATCTCCAAATCCTAATGCTATTTTTATTCTTTCTGCTATCTCAGCTCTTTTTTCTGTTCTTAAATATTCTAATTCTTTTTCAATATTGTCATATCCTTCTTGTGTTAATATTACTTCTTTTTCTTCCATAATAATGCCTCCTTTATTCTATCACTATTAACAATGATTTTGCTTCCCCATAATAGCATAAAGAGCGACATAAAGTCGCTTTCTCTATGCAATTTTATTAGTGATTAATGCATTTACTATATTACGCTACTTTTTATATTTTGTCAAGTATTTTTAATTAAGTTTTTAATCTTTTAATAGTTCTTTACTATTTTTCATATAGTCTATTCCAGAAAATATTGTTGCTACTACTGATATTAGTAGTATTATAGTCGCTATTAAATTTAATCCAAAGTCTACTCCTGATAATGTTCCTTTAAAGCATTCTGCAAATGGATTTGAATCAAACATAACTAATATTATAGCTATCATTTGAGTTACTGTTTTTAATTTTCCCCATATTGATGCAGCTATTACTTTTCCACCTTTTTCTACCGCTATTAATCTATATCCTGACACTAAAAACTCTCTAGCTAATACTATTATTGGTATCCATGCAGGTATTTTTCCTAATTCTACTAATAATACCATAGCTGTTAATACAAGGATTTTATCTGCTAGTGGATCTAAAAATTTTCCAAATGTTGTTACTTGATTTCTAGAACGCGCTATATATCCGTCTAGTTTATCTGTTATTGATGCTACTATAAATATTAATTCCATCCAAAAATATGTATATGGTAATCCAAAAAAATCTCCTTGTAAATTTAAGTATGGAATTATTGCCATTATTGGAACTAATATTATTCTAAAAATTGTTAATTTATTTGCTAAATTTAATTTCATATAAAACTCCTATACTGTGTTATATTATTTTAATATTTCTATTGCTTTTTTTAGTTGAGTATCTTCCTCTTCTTTTACTACTAAAGGATTCGTAACCGTTTCTGGTAACTCTACTTTTTCATCTGGTTCTATTCCTATACCATTAATTTTAGTTCTATTTGGAGTATAATATTCTTCAACTGTTACTTTTAGACCACTTCCATTTCTAAGTGATAAAACTTGTTGAATTACTCCTTTTCCATATGTAGTAGTTCCTACTATTGTAGCTTCATCTAGGTCTTTTAATGCTCCTGCCAATATTTCTGATGCACTTGCTGAATTTTTATTTACTAAAACTACAATTGGCATATCTATTAAAACATCTTGTTCAGCTTTTTTGATTTCTTCTTTTTCATTCTTATCTACTGTTATCAATAAATCTTTTCCTTTTGGAACTATATAATCTGCAATTTGTAAAGCTTCATCTACTAAGCCTCCACCATTATTTCTTAAATCTAATATTAGTGATGTTATTCCTTGTGATCTTAAATCTTCAAATTTTGCTTTGAAGTCTGTAGCTGTTCCTTCATCAAAACTTGATATTTCAAGATAACCTATATTATTATCTAATTTTTTTGATATTACAGGATTTGTATTTATTTTTCTTCTTGTTATCTCAAATTGAAGTTTTTCAGTGCCTCTAAGAATTTCTAATTTTACTGTTGTTCCTTCTTCCCCTTTTATGTTGTTTGCTGCTGTTGTCATGTCATCTCCAGTATATTCTACTCCATCTACACTTACTATAATATCTTCTGGAAGAATTCCTGCCTCTTCAGCAGGACTCTCTTTTATTGGCGTTAAAACTTCTATTGCATTTTTTTCTGTATTTTTTACCATATATATTCCAATTCCAACGTAATTTCCCATTAAATTCTCAGTATATTCTTTCATTTCTTTAGCTGGTATATATTCTGTATATGGATCTCCTAATGATGATACATAACCATCTATTGCTGCATCTATTGCTTTTTGTTCATCAATATCATTTAGATAATATTTATTTATTAAGTTTTCTATATTTTTTATTGATGTAGTTAAATTGTCTGTTTCTTCTGAAGTATTTCCTATTAATGAGGAAATTGTATCTTTTCCATTTCCTAGGTCATACTTATTAGCTAAAAATATAGTAGTTAATATACATGTTATAAATGCTGTTAATGCAATTAACATTATTGTTTTATAAATTCTTTGTTTTTTTAAATATTTTTCTTCCATTTTTTGCGACTACCTTTCATAAGTTTTTTATGGTAAATACTTCATTGGATCCACACAGTTAGCATATCTATATCCAGGTGTTCTTATTTCAAAATGTAAATGAGGTCCTGTAACATTTCCTGATCTACCAGATAGCATAATTGGATCACCTTTTGATACTTTTTGTCCTTGAGTTACTTGAATTTTTGAAGCATGTGCATAAAAGCTATATACATTATTTCCATGATAAATTTCAACAAAATATCCATATGCTGAATTATATCCTGTATCAAACACTTGCCCATCTCCTACAGAATATACTTGTGTTCCTGTTGAAACTGGGAAGTCAACCCCTGTATGATATCCAGAACTCCAATATGGTCCTGATACTCCATATTTAGTTCCTATTGTATTATTTTTAACTGGCCATCCAAATCCAAAAGAACTTGATCCATTGTTGCGGTGTTGTTCATCATATTCTTTTTGCATTTGTAAGATTTTTTTACTAATACTACTTTCATGGTTTTGTAGTTCTTCAATTTCTTTTTGTATTTTTTTCTCTTCTTCTGTTAGTTTGGCTACATATGTTTCTTTTTGGCTCTTTAAAGTTTTTAAGCTTGTTCTCTTTTGTTCTGCTTGTGCTAACGAAGTATCCAATTCTTTTTTACTATTTTCTAGTTCCTCTTTCTCTTTTTCTATTTGAGCCTTTTGCTCTTTTGTTGTTCTAATTAATTCTTTATCACACTCAATAAGTTCTGATGCAGAGTAATATTTTGATAAAAATTCTGTCACACTAGTAGATGTTAATAATATATCTAAATATGACATGTCCCCACTTTCATATATAGCAACAAGTCTTGCATCTAATAACTCCTCTTGTTCAGTATATTCAATCTCCTTTTGTTGTATGTCCCTTTCTTTAGATTTTATTTGTGCCTGTAGGTCTGTTATTTTACTTTGTAATAAATCTATTTCTGATTGAGTTGTTGCTATATTTCCCATTAAATTTTCTACAGCTTTCATTGTCTCAGATTTTTCTGCTTCTAGTTCTTTTTGTTTTTCCTTAGCATCTTCTATTTGATCCTTTATTTGAGATTTTTCGTTTTCTAATTTTTGTTGTTCTGTTAAAGCAAATACATTTGAACTTTGCATTACTAATATAATCGATATTGTTATTCCTAATACTTTAGCCAATGTTTTCTTCATAACTTTTCTTCCTTCCATATTATATTTTATATTTATTCGCTTGTATCTGTGTCTGTTTTATCTTTATTAAAGTTTAATAAATAATCTAATGGATTTACTGTTTGTCCATCTATTCTTATTTCAAAATGTGCATGTGGTCCTGTAGAATATCCAGTAGATCCAACTTTTAGCACCTCTGTTCCTGCGGCTACTGTTTGTCCTATTTGCACCAATATTTCGTTTCCATGTGCATATAAGGTTTGTACTCCACCTCCATGATCTATTATAACCATATTTCCATATGCCGCATTAAAAGTAGCTTTTGTTACAATTCCATTTGCTGCTGCGATAAAACTTGTTCCTAATGGTGCACCTATGTCTATTCCTGTGTGTAATTTATAAGCCCCTGTTACTGGGTGCACTCTCATTCCATATGTTGAAGTTAATGTTGTATGTCCAGGTACTGGCCATAACATTGCTCCTCCTATATAATCAGAGCTTATACTGTTTAGTGCTAATAATTTTATTTCTGATTCTATTTGAGATACTTCTAAGTTGTATTGATCAATTTTACTCTGTAATTCTTGTTCTTCTGCTGTTAATTTACTTAAATAATATTCTCTCATAGTTTTTGTATTAGTAAGTACTTGAGACTTTTTTTGTTGAGTTTGTTTATTTGTTACTACTTGTTGCTTTTTCTCTGCTAATATTTTTTTAGTTGTTTCTATTTCTTGCTTTTGAGTTCTTACAGTATTTAATAATTCATTATCATACTCTATTAGTTCTTTCATTGCATAGTAATTTGATAAAAATTCAGTTAAACTCTTGGAAGTAAGTAATATATCTAATGTTTGTAACTTAGGTGCTTCATACATTTCAATTAATCTTTTTTCTAATAGTTCTTGTATTTCATCATATTCTTTTTGAGTTTTATTTAATTTTTCTTCATTTTGCTTTATTTGTTCCATTAGATCGTCTATCTCTATATTTATTTTGTTTAGTTCTGTTTGTGAGTTTGAGATTTGTCCATCTAATTCTTCTAATTGTTTCATATTATCAGAAATTTGTTCTTGTACAGCTTTTAACCTGTTATTTGATTCATCTAATTCTTGTGTTAATTCATTAGATTGTGTTTGTAAATCTGTTATGCTTTCAGCATATGCGCAAATATATAAACTACATAACACTATAACTATAAAAGCTGTAATGGCTATCTTTTTGCGCATATTTGTACCTTACCTTTCTTAAATTTATACCTCTAAGTATTTCTTCATAGAAATTCCACTTCCAACTATTCCTATTCCAATTCCTAATCCCATATATACTGTTAATATTAAATTAAACATATCCTTAAATTCCAATAGTTTCCAGTGTATAATTTCCATAAATGCTGTTCCTGACATTTTGTTTGCTATATATGTGTAGGCTACTCCAATTATAGCTACTGATAGTAATCCTGATATAATTCCTATTATTATTCCTTCTACTAGAAATGGCCATCTAATAAAACTATTTGTAGCCCCTACATATTTCATTATTGATATTTCTTTTCTTCTTGCATGTACAGTCAATTTTATTGTATTTGATATTATTGCTATTGATATTATAATTAATAATACAAGTATTGCTCCTGTAACAATCTTTACACCTTTTGCTAGTCTAATTACTTGAGCTATTGTCTCATTACTTGATCTTATGTCCTTAACATTTGGTATTTGTCTTATGCTATCTTGCACTTCTTGGTTTAATTCTAAGTCAGTTAGTGTTACATCATATGATGCAGAAAATATATTCTTTTTCTCATATCCTTCTAGCATATCTTCTCCTAACCAATCTTTCATTGATTCTAGTGCATCTTCTTTTGAGATATATTCTACATTTCTTACACCATCTATACTTAATATTTCATTCCCAACTTGTTCAATTTCTTTGTCTGTTGCTGTATTGACTATAAATACTCTTATACCTTGTGCTTCTGCTACATTTTCTACGAAGGCATTTATGTTTTCTCCTATTACAAAGAATAGTCCAAATACTAACATAGTAGCACACATTATCATTAATGATGATATTGTTGATTTCTTATTTTTAAATATATTGCTTAATCCTTCTCCAATTAAATAACTTATTACATTAAATCTCACAATCATACCCACCTTTTTTATCATCTTTTACTATTACGCCCTTTTCAATATGTATTACTCTTTTTTTCATCTGGTCTACAATTTCTTTGGCGTGAGTTGCTACTACTACTGTTGTTCCTCTCATATTTATCTCATTTAAAAGATTCATTATGTCCCATGCTGTTTCTGGGTCTAAGTTTCCTGTAGGTTCATCTGCTATTATCATAGATGGATTATTTACTAATGCTCTTGCTAATGCTACTCTTTGTTGTTCTCCTCCTGATAATTCATTTGGATACATTTTTGCTTTTCCACTTAATCCTACTAAAGACAAAACCATTGGAACTTGTCTACGTATATGTCTTGGAGTTGCTTTTACTATGTACATTGCAAATGCAACATTATCATATACTGTCTTGTCTGGTAATAATCTAAAGTCTTGAAATACTATTCCCATACTTCTACGTAAAAATGGTACTCTACTTTGTTTTAAAAATGTTGTATCTTTTCCATTTATTATTATATTTCCTGATG
>CAMEJH010000026.1 GCA_945919455.1 uncultured Clostridium sp.
CATCCATTGCCTGTGTGACAGATATATTTATTATTTCTTTTTCTTCACTTATTTCAGTTTCTTCTTTTCCTTGTTTTGCTTGATTTATTATTCCACTGTCTCCTGTTAACATTCCTATTGATATACTCGCTAATATTAATAGTACCACTATTGTCACTACAAGTGCTATTAGCGTTATTCCATTATTTTTCTTCATTTGTTTCACCTTTTACCTTTCATTAATTTTTTTAACTTAATGATTAATTTATATAATTATTTTAGCAATAAAGTCTACTAAAATCAAGAAATTTTTAAATATTTATAGAATTCATTATAAATATAGTTTAAGAATTTTGAAAATTATTAAGTTTATAGAATTCAAAAAAGACCTATTAAAATAGGTCTTTTAAAATATTTTTTCTATACTCTTGTTATTCCACCAATTACTTTCTTTTCACGTTTTTCATTTACGAATGTTTGAGCTCCTCCTGATAGTACTAAAACATCTCCAGATTTTAATATTCCTTTTTCTTTTAATGTTTCAATACCTTTTTCAAGTGTTGCTTCTGGTGATTCTTCTCCTTCAATTAATACTGGCATTACATTCCATGCAATTGATAATTGATTATATGTTTTTTCGCAATCTGTAACTGCAATTACATGACATTGTGAACCAATTCCTGCTAATTTCTTTACTGAATTTCCTGTATGTGTATATGTTGCAATTGCATCAGCTTCAATGTGTTCTGCCATAGCACATGTTGTATATGCAATATTCTCTTCCATGTCATCTGTTTTTTTACGGCGAGATTCTTTTATTGAAAATCTTTCCCAATATTCTATAGATTTTTCTATTGTTCCTGATATTTTTACCATAGTATCTACACACTCTACTGGATATTTACCCATAGCACATTCTCCAGATAACATTATACAACTTGTTCTATCATATACTGCATTTGCTACATCACTTACTTCTGCTCTTGTTGGGCGAGGATTTGTTATCATTGATTCCAACATTTGAGTTGCTGTTATAACTGGCTTTCCAGCAGCATTACATTTTTTTATAAAGTCTTTTTGTACTACTGGTACTTTTTCCATTGGAATTTCTACTCCCATATCTCCACGTGCTACCATTATTCCATCTGATGCTTCTAATATTTCATCAAAATTGTCAATTCCTTCTTGACTTTCTATTTTTGATATTATTTGTATATTTTCTCCACCATTTGCTTTTAATAATTCTCTTATTTCTTGAACATCTGATGCTCTTCTAACAAATGATGCTGCTATAAAGTCAAATCCTGCTTCTATACCTTTTGTTATATCTTCTATATCTTTTGGAGATAGTGCTGGTAAATTTAATTTTAATCCAGGTACATTAACTGTTTTTCTGCTTCCTAATCTTCCTGTATTTAAAGCTTCACAAATAATATCTTTATCTCTTATTTCTTTTACTTTAAACGCTATAGCTCCATCATCAACTAATATTTTAGCTCCTGGAATAACATCTTTGTATAAATCTTTATATCCTATTGATGTTCTTGTATTATTTCCTGGTAAATCATCATGTATAAATGTAAATTCTTGTCCTTCTTCTATTAATACTTTTTGATCTACTACTTCTAATACTCCTGTTCTTATTTCAGGTCCTTTTGTATCTAACATTAATCCAATTGGTTTTTTTAGATTTTTTCTTACATTTTTAATTGCATTTATTTTTTCTTCGTTTTCTTCATATCCACCATGTGAAAAGTTTATTCTTGCTATATCTAATCCTGCATTTACTAGCTTAGTCAACATTTCTTCACTTTCACTAGCTGGTCCAATTGTTCCTACAATTTTTGTTCTTCTTATATTTTTCACTTTTTATTCCTCCTTGACTTTTGCATCCTATCATTATTATATCATTTTTTTCCTAAATAATACCAATTTTATTAAAACAACCGCAAAAAACGCCTATCGGCGTTTATGTGCTAATTATTTTTCTTCTTTTTTTGCAACTACTTCTTTTCCATCATAATATCCGCAATTTGAGCAAACTCTGTGTTGCATAACTGGTTCATGACAATGTGGGCAAGTAGCAAAATTTGGTTTTTCTACTTTCCATGTTGATCTCTTAGAATGTGTTCTAGCTTTTGACCATCTTCTTTTTGGTTGTGCCATCTTAATCCCTCCTCGCACAAGATATATGTATATATCTATTCATAATTTTTCCATATTTTTAGTCACTATAAGATTATACAAGTATTTTGGCATTTTGTCAACATTTTTTTCAATAATTTGTATATATTTATGCTAATTTATCATATCATTTTCATCAAACATCTTGCCTACTAGCTTTTCAAGAATGTCTTCTATTGTTATTATTCCAATAGGTACATTATCTTCATTAACAACAATAGCCATTATTTGATTATTTTTTTGTAAATTTCTAAAAGCAGTAAATATTTTTTCATTTTCTTTTATGATATTAGGTTTTCTTAACATCTCCTTAAGTTCTTCTTTTGTATTAATTCCTTTTTGCATATATTGTGTAGCAATTTCTTTCATATTAAATATTCCTATAATATTGTTTTTCTCTCCATCATATACAGGTATTCTTGTATATTTATTCTTTTTCATTTCGTCAAAAATATTTGTTATACTACTATTTATATCAATTAGATATGCTTCTTCTATAGATACCATTGCTTTGCCTACTAATATGTCATTTGCTTTTAATGTATTCATAAATATTCTTTTTTCTATGCCTTCTAAAACGCCTTCATCTTTTGCTTCTTTTATTATCATTTTTAATTGTTTTTCTGTCATTTTTTCTTCTGGTTCTTGTTTTATTTTAAAGATCCTAGAAAATATATTTGTTGAAATATCTATTAATCTTTCAAATGGATAATTCAATTTTGCAACTATCCATAATATTGGTATTAGTTTATATGCAACTTTTTTTGGATTATTTCTAGCAATTCTCTTTGGCAATACCCCTCCAAATACTAACATTAAATATGCTAATATTACTGTTACTATTACTACTGCTAAAATTATAGCTATATTTGTTTCTATATTAATTTTCTCAAATTCATCTATTAGCCATTCTAAAACTGAAATAGAAACAACAGCACTTGCTAGAAGCTCACACATATTTATTACAACTTCTATTATTCCAAAAAATTTATTGCTATCTTCCATTAATACTCTGATCTTTGCTGCCTTTTTATCTGTTTTACTTAATTGTTTTATTTCTGCTCTATTCATATATGTGAATGCTGTATCTGCCGCAGAAAACATTGCTTTTATTGATATTATTATTAATACTATTACTATTGAATATATCATTTTTTACCTCTTTATTATTTTTATATTAATAAATTATCACATTAAAAGATTTTTTTCAACTATTTAATTAGTTAATTTGTAAATTGCCTCTGCATATATTTGACAAGCTAATAACAAATTTTCAATTGTTATAAATTCGTCTATTTGATGGCACATATCTTTTTCTCCTGGCATGTTAGCTCCAAATGATACACAGTTTTTAAATGTTCTTGCATAAGTTGCTCCTCCTATTGCAATAGGTTCTTCTTTTCTTCCTGTAACTTCGTTAAATGTATTACATAATATTTGTATTAGTTTATTTTCTTTTTCAAGATATAATGGTTCTTTTCTTCCTTCAAATAATACATTTATGTTTTTGCCAAATTTACTTATGAATCTATTTTCTATTTCATCAATTTTTGTTGTAACAGGTATTCTTAAGTTCATTCCTATTTTTATTTTGTTATTTATAAGCTCACAATTTCCTACATTTAAAGTTAATTTTCCTGATTCATCTTCGCAATTTATTTCTAAATTTTCTCCATTATATTGCATGCCTATCATTTTTGAAAATTCATTTAAAATTTCAATTGTTATTTCATATTTTTTTAGAATATTATTTACTATTATTAGTGCCATTGAAATTGCATTCACTCCTAAGTCTGGATGTGCTGCATGACTTGGTATTCCCGTTGATACTAATATTATTTTGTCATTTTCTTGTTTTATTTCTATATTAAATTTGTTATTTGATATTTGTTCTTTTGCATATTTCAATAATTCCATCTTGTCTATTTCATTTGAATTAATTTTTAATTCAATTCTACAATATTTAGGTACTACGTTTATTGCATTTGAATTACAATCAATTTCTGTAATAACTATCTTTTCATTATCATATTTACTGTAATTTTCATTTATATAAGTTGTTATTACTCCTTTTTCAGCATATATGCACGGAAAATCTGCATCTGGACTAAAAGCTATTGTTGGAATTTCTTCATGTTTTTTATAGTATTCTATACATTTCCAATCTCTTTCTTCATTTAAGCCTAATATTAATCGTACTCTTTTGTTTACTTTTACCTGTTCCATAACTGCTTTCATTGCATATAGACTTGCAATCACTGGACCTTTGTCATCTATTGCCCCTCTACCATATATTTTTCCATTTTCTATGCTTACATTAAATGGATCATGTTTCCAATTGTTTTCAGCTGGCACTACATCTAAATGTCCTATTATTCCTAACATTTCTTTTCCTTCCCCAAATTCAATATATCCACAATATCCATCTAAATTTTTTGTTTTAAATCCTAATTTTTTTCCTAAATCCAATATATATTCTAATGCCTTGCTTGTGTTATTTCCAAATGGCTTGCTTGAATCATTACTTTCTTCATATACACTCGGAATTTTTATTAATTCGCATGTACTTTTTATTATTTCTTCTTTCCATTTTGTAATATCTATTTTATTCATCTTCATCCTCCTTTTTTAATACTTATACTCTTTTTTTTATTTTATTCCTATACTATTTTAATTCAATTTGTTCAAAAAATTAAATAAACCATTTACTCGGCAAAGCAGAATGGTTTATTTTTTATTTATATTCCAATTTCTTTGATTATTTCTAAAGTCTCCATATCAGCCGCTTTCACAAGTGATTTAGAAAGTGTATAATAAGTATTTCCTACATAAACAATTCTTTCAACATCTTGTTTATAGTCATTATTCAAATGTGATATTTCTCCTTTTAAAATAAATCCTTTCTCTAAATCAATTTCATAGATCGCAGCTCTTGAGTTCGTTTTTCTATTTTCATAAGAAGTTAAAGGAAATGCTATTATATTCTTTTCTTTTGAAAATAGTAATGATTTATGATTATAAGTTAATGCTGAACTTGTATATCTATCTCCTATGGTTACCTTAAATAATTCTGTTGGATTATTTAAATCTGTTATATCAAACATTACCATTTTTAGTGAACTTGTTGTTATTCGTGTGCCGTCTTCTTTTGTGTCATACCCAAATCCTATTATATGTTTTTCATCATATGGATGTAAATATGTGCTATATCCAGGTATTTTTAGTTCTCCTAGTATTTTAGGCTCTGATGGATTTGATAAATCTATCACAAACAATGGATCTGTTTGTTTAAATGTTACAACATATGCTTTATCTCCTACATATCTTACTGAATATATTTTTTCCTCTTTTGCAAATTCTGTAACTTTTCCTATTTCTTCTAATTTACTGTTTAAAACATATAAATTGTTATTTGTATTTTCATCTATATTCCATAAATTTCCTGTTGTTGTTGCTATTCTAAAATATTCTCCATTTTCATCCATTGAAAACTGATTATTTACTTGACCATTTACGTCCGCTTCTGCTTGGAATTTTATTTTTCCGTTGTCTAATGCAAATTTTAATATGTGTACAGAACTACTTATTGTTTTATATTCATTATCATATTGTGCATTATTAGTTGCAATATACATATTTTTTTCTGATGCATATATATATTGCCCTGCTCCTAAAAATGTTTCTATATTTGCTTCTTCATTATTATCTATATTTAATCCAACAATCATTAAATAATTAGTATTTTCTGTATTTTCTAAACAATATATTCTACCATAATCTATGCATTGTTTTTCTTGACTTATAGCTGTATCTTTATATTTTGGCTTATAATCTTCTGCATTTATAGTCTCAATATCATTTCTTAATAAGTTATAACTATTTATATTTTTATTTGATACAAAATATAAATTATTATCAATCATCCTTGAAGATAAATAATACCCATCTACTTCGACTCTTCTAACTTCTTTAGGATCATTCTTATTTGATATATCATATATTATTATTGTAGATTTATTTTCAACTTCTATTATGTCATATCTTGCAACAGAATCTGTTTTGCATGTTGATGAATAATTTTTGTATATGTTTCCAATAACAACAAGTTTATTGTTTTTTACATATATTTCTCTTGGTTGAAAATCTTCTTCTACATAATTTATTTCTGCAACTTTTTCTAAATTCTCTGGTTTATCTGCATTCATAATTACTACTTTATCTTCTGATACATAATAAATATAATTATTGTCTACTTTTACAATGTCTGCTTCATCTACATTTTCTACTTGTGTATTTGTTTTATATTGACTTTCACTTTTAGTATTTTCTAACACAAGTTCTTCTACTGCTGATTCCTTGTTTACTGTATCTCTTATAGAACCATCATCTTTATAAGTTTGTTTTATAAAGTTATAAAAATTTTCAAAATTGCCTACTGTTTTTAATCCTATTTTAGTTTCTTCTATTTTTCCATTTTCTATCGTTGTGTTTTCTTCTATATTACCATTAGAAATTACAATTAGTGAAATTGCTACTATAAATATTGCTGCTAAATTTATTATTTTTTTCATTTTGTTCTGTTTACTTTGTTTTTGTTCTTTTGTATATTCATCATATTTTTCATAAATTCCATCAATAAATTGTTTATCAGTTTTCATATTTATACGCCTCCTCCATCATAATTTTTTCTAATGCTTTTCTAGCTCTATGAATTAACACTTTTACACTTGAATCTGTCTTTTTTAATATATGTGCTATTTCTTTATAACTTAATTCTTCTATATCTGCTAAATATATTGCATTTTGATAATCTGTTTTTAGTTTTTTAATTGCTTCTTTTAATTTTTCTGCTCTTTCGTTTCTAAATACTTTCTCTTCTAGTTCTTCTAAATCTTCAAATTGATTTTCATCTAAAGCTACTATTCTTTTTTCTCTTTTTATATAGTTTAAAGCTTTTGATTTTGCAATTGTATAAAGATAGGTTTTTAGAGAATATTCAAATCTATAGTTCTTTTTATGTATTAAAATATATACAAAAACATCTTGTGCTAAGTCTTCTGCTATATCTACACTTTTAACATATCTTTGAATAAAATATATAATCGAATCTTTGTGCCTTATAACAATTTTTTCAAAACTTACTTTATTACCCAACAAAAATTCTTTGTATAATTCTTTATCTGTTTTTTCTTTCAATTTATTTTCCTCCTTCTCTATCTTTTATACAATTTATCTTGAATAAAGTTACAGGGACGAACCTTAATTTTTTAAATTAAAATTCGTCCCTTAAATTGGTGCCGGTCTTTTTTTGCATTTTCATTAGAATGAACTTCCGCCACCTCCACCTCCGGCCTCCTCCGCCAGATGAACTACCTCCAGAAAATCCTCCACTTGATCCTGAATAACTACTTCCTCCTGATGAGCTCGTATGTGTTGAATACGCATGTGAATTAAAAGCTGGTCTCATAGACATTGCCATATATGCATATCCCCCTACACAGTATATTGATGTTTCTAGATTTGAATCAGTATAATTTTCTCCATATTTATACCAATCATCTATAACTTTTTTATTTAAGTCTAGTGCTATTGCTAATATAAAGTAATCTTCCCATAAAGCAATTTCTGCCACTTCTTCTTTTTGTGATAATAATGAATAATCTTTTAAATATCTTCTTAAGCCTTTTATTTGTTCTCTTATTTGTCGTTCTTCTTTGCTTCTCTTTTTTATTCTTATAACATATTGTATTAATATAAACAATAAAACATATGGTATATACATCAATCCCAATTTAGCTTGTACAAGCATTGCTATATTAGCCGCTTGAAATGCACTACAGTGAAATAGTAAAAATATAAATGCTGGCCAATATGTTCCCATTACTGCAAAGAAAATAGAATATATTAATGCTGTTAGTCCTAGGAATCCTGCTATTCCCATTGCAGTTTCACTTTCTGGAACAGTTATTAACGACATAATTACAATTATTCCAATTAAAGCTACCATACATACAGCTAGTATTCCAATTATTTTAGTTGGAGCTTTTTTTACTTCTCCAAATAGCCCTTCATATTCTGAATCAAGTGCATCTACAAATTTTCTATACCATCCAGAAGTTGATTTTTTCATCTTAGCTTCTAATTTTAAAATATCTATAGAATCTTTTTTTGTTCCCATTAATCTTTTTATTTCATTTCTTGCTATTTCTTGATATTTTTTTAGATTTTCTCCTTCTTTTACATATATTATATTTTGTGTTTCTTTTCCCACTTGATTCGTTGTTTTTTCTATTCTAAATACACCTTTTTTTATTAGATTTAAAAATGTTATCCAAAAAGCATTTTTTGTATTTTTACCATAATATATTTTTTGTAAAAGCTCCGGTTCTAAATTGTAAGGAATATCTCTATAATATTTATATTTTTCTACTTTATATTCCTTATCATATTTAATGTAAATAGCAACTCCTGCAACTAAAATTATTGCACTTATTCCAAATGCAATTTCTTTAACAGAAAGTCCAAGTATTATTGAAGGAGCTTCTTGTTCTTTTGTCATTCCTTCTTCTATATTTTTATATTTATTTAATACATTCTTATTTACTATTTTCATAGAGTCTGAAATTGCACTAGTTGGAAATAATATTCTTGCATCTACAGCTTGATAAGCTGCAATATTGCGTGCTTTTAGTGTTATATAATTTGCATTTTTGGTAAATGTTCCATTATCAGAACCATGTCCATAAACATATATTGTTCCTTTGCTTGCGTCTACTGGCAAATTAATGTTTATAGTTAATTGGTCAATAGGACAATCCCATTCATTTCCTATAAAGTTCCAATATAATTCTGCTATATCATTATATTTTACAGCCACATTTGTTAATTTATATCTATAAGTTACTACTTTATAATTTGTATTAAATGGTGAAAATACTTTTATTTCATTAGTATTACCTGATTTACTAAATGTATATACTCCACTATCTCCTACAGATGCAGCACTAGTTTTTTGATATGATTCTCCATCAACTAATACATCTTGTAAGATTAGATCATCCGCTGAATTTGTGGAATTTACATTATTTTTTGTTTTTATGGTTCTTATTAATCCATTTTTATTTCCATTTGTATAATATGTAATATTTTCTTCTATATCTATATTTCCATTTTCTTGTACAGAACAATTTATTTGAAAATTTGATATTTTGAATGTTGCTTCTGATTTTACACTATATAATGTTATTATACTAATAAACATTATTAATCCAATTATTATTTTATTTTTCATAACTTTCTCCTATAAAGTATTTTTCTTTAAACTCTTTCTGTATTCTTTATAAGCTTTTACGTTTTCTTGTGTATATCCTTTTAAGGCATCTGTTGGTGCTTTTTCGCATATCTTATTAAATATTTCTAAAAATTCATCTGTAGCATCACCTTTAATTTCTACACATTGAAATTTTGTTTTTCCATCATTTAAATGTACTACTATGCTTGATGAAACAGTTATTGTTCCATAATATTTTACATTATGCATATGTACCCATTTTATATCTGAATATTTAAATGCTGTAAATCCATTTTTTATATCTATAAAATAGTCTCTTGTTAATATTACTTTTTCTTTATAATGCTTTTCTTCTACAAAATCATCTAATTGATGTGCTAAATCTTCTTCATATCCATTTTTCTTTAAATATTTTTTTGTTCTTGCATTTATAATTGAAATTGCTATATGCATTATTACAACTACAAAAGCACCAATAAAAGCAAATATTATTACAACTTCTTCTATTACTGTATTTACTGGTTGTCTTCTTACATTTAATAATACACTTCCAAAATACATTTCAAATTGGTCTACTGTTATTTTATATTCTTCTCCTACAGCTGCATTATAATAGTCTACTATCATTTTCTTTAATTCATCTGGTACACTTTCTGTCATTCCATATATTGTAACAGGTTCTGGTTGCACATCATTTTCGCCTTCCGAATAGGTATAATCTTGTAATGGTTTTAATAGATCTATAGTATCATAATTTAAATCAACTATATATAAATATTTTCCACTTACAGCTATATAATATCTATCATTTGTAGAATCGCTTTCATTTTCTACATTTCCATATATAGCAACTTCATCTGTTAATCCCTCTACTTTTAGGTATGCATACTTATCTGTTTCCATTCCAACAGCACCTTCTGTTGTAAAGTCAATTGCTGTTGGTTTTTCATTCTCTTCTCTATAAGTCATTACTCCTGCTGCAATTATTATAGCTAATATGCATATAACATAAGCCCACATAATTCCTTTTGGTGTTTTTTTACCTTTTTTTATAATTTGTTCCCCATTCATTTCCATCTTTTTATCTTCCTTTCTTTTATCTATAATTATTTAAATGATTATATTAATAAAATATCTTCTTTATGCTTCATTATTGTATCATAACCAATTTGATAACATTGTTCTAAATTTGTTATTTCCAATAATGATGTTCCTTGTGTATCAATTTCTATTGCTACATCAGCTATCTTTTGGGCTGCTCTTACATCTTTTAAAGAAAATATATCTACGGTTCTTAATAATATGCTTAATATGTTATCAGAAGGTGTATATCTATCAATATTAAAGCTTAATCCTATTGTTTTGTCTGCTCCCATATCTTTTAATATTTGTATTGGCAAATTATCTTTAGTACCTCCATCTATGAAGTTATATTTTCCAAAATCACAGGTTGTAAATATTCCAGGAAATGACATACTTGCTCTTATAGCTTTTTCTATTGGTATATCATATATATAATCAATATCATCATTTTGTAAATCATATTTTTTTGATATTGAAATACATTCTTTTGTTGATATTGTATCTACTGTAGGTATTGCAAGTGGCATTTGAATATCACTTATATTTTTTATATTTTTTTGTTCAGCAACTATTTTTACCAAATTTTCTATTTTTTCTCCAGGAGTTAACCCTCCTATCTTTACTTCTCGGCGTATTAGATATGTTCCTATTGCAGATACTATTGGTTTTTTTTCAATATTAGTTAATGTTTTGTAATAGTCATTTGCTATTTTTTTCATCTCATCTGTTGTAAAACCCATTGCATACATTGCTGCAAATATACTTCCCGAACTCGTTCCTGATATGTAGTCTATTTTTACATTTAAATCTTGTAATGCTTTTATTGCTCCTATATGAGCTATTCCTTGTAATCCTCCACCTGCTAGTGCTAGACCTAAACTCATTTTATTGTTTCTCTCCCTTTATTTTATCTATTCTTTCCATAAAAGCTAAGTCAAAATATGACTTAGCTTGCTTAAATTTTTCTATATAAAAATATTGCTATTGCTAATCCTATAATACTTGCTATATTAATATTTATTGTAAATGCGAATGTTAAACTTATAACATTTAAATTTAATATAAATGGATTTTCTATTCCAAACTGCTGTCCATATGATAACCAATTAAGCCATTCTACTTGTGACGCCATTTGTCCTAACAAACCTCCTATAACCAATCCTGCACATATAAATAATACTAATATCCATGTACTTTTATCTCTTGTAGCCATTTTGTTTCCACCCTTTCTAATTTATTTCTTTATTGTTCAATATATTCTGCTAATCTTTCTTCTATATTCTGTGTTTGTCCATTAAATGTCATGTAAAATGAATTTTCTCCTGTTGAAGAATTTGTTCTCATATATACAGAATCTAATACATAAGTAGGTATCATCTTTTGTCCACTAGTTGATATTAAATTATAAAAATTGTTTTTTGCTACTACTATAATTTTATAACTTGGTACAACTAACACTGGATATGAATTTGCTACTTTAGATGATGTACATCCTAAAGATGTAAATTCAAACTCTGTTACTTGTTCTCCCTTTAGGTTGAATAATGCCCATAAATTATTACTTTTTATTGGAATTAATTCATTTAATAATATATATTGGCTTTCTATACCATTTTGAGCAAAACTGCTCATATTGTTTATACCTATTTGTTGATATTCTGGTTCTATTATTACATTTCCATTTACATCTACAACACCATATAAATTATTCTGTTTAACTAAATATAAACCATTTTCATTATCCATTATTTTTATTTCATCATATACTGATTTTACTTTTACCTCTGCTTCTTTTGACAAAATCCCATATTTTCCACTTGTTCTTACTAAGAAATCCTGTGTATTTGGTAAATATTTTATTAAATCATATTTAGTCTCTAATATTGATTCTCCTGTTGAAGCTTTAACAACCCCATATAAATCATTTTCTTGTATTATTAACATATCTTCAAATATTGCTTTTTTGTCAGAAAATTCTGCCTCATATTCAGTTAATTTAAGATGTGTAGCATAAAAGTTAACAAGATAATCCATTGTATATATCTCTATATTTCTTTTTTGTGGCTCATATAAAAATTCAACATTAAATGCTTTTTTTATACCATCAATCGTTGTATATAATTCACCATCTTTTTCAAAAACTTTTTGGTCTAAATCCACATATTCATAGTCAGAATCTCCTCTAGTTTTTACAATAGTGTTTGAATCTAATGTAAACATTGCCGTTTCATATTCATTTTTTACATAACATTTGCTTTCATCTTCTGATTTATATTTATAATCTCCTCTAAAATCCTGATATCCAAAGTATTTTGCAATTTTTCTTATTGGTATATAAAGTTCTGAAGAATTTTCACTTTCTTCAATATAAAATATCTCTTCTAAATCAGATGCGTCTGCTCCATCTAAGGTGATTTTTGTTACTGTACTCTTAAGATATATAATGCCATAAATCAATAATACAGTAATAATTATTAATACAATTATGCTAATACCTATAATCATAGGTATTTTTGATTTTTTTGTAGTTTCATTGTATCTTTCTTCATATAATTCCATGGATCTTCCCCCTATTTTTCGTAACCGTATTTTTTATAAAACTCTTCTTTAAATGTACCTAAATTATCATTCTCTATTTCAATTCTAACTCTTTCCATCAATTTAGTCAAGAACCTTAAGTTATGAATTGAAAGTAATCTAACTCCTAATATTTCATTTGCTTTTACTAGATGCCTAATATAAGCTCTTGTATAATTTTTACATGTGTAACAATCACATTCTGGATCTAATGGTCCCCAGTCTCGTTCATAAGTAGCGTTTCTTACTACAACTTTTCCATTCCACGTCATGGCTGTTCCATTTCTTGCAATTCTTGTAGGTAATACACAATCACACATATCAATTCCTGCCATTGCAGCCTCTATTAAATAATCTGGTGAACCTACACCCATTAAATATCTAGGCTTGTCTTTTGGCATAAGTGGTGTTGTATATTTTAAAATGTCTATAAATTCTTCTTTAGCCTCTCCAACACTTATTCCTCCAATAGCATATCCTGGTAAGTCTAATTCTATTAGATCTTTTGCAGATTTTTCTCTTAAATCTTTATAAAATCCTCCTTGAATTATGCCAAATAATGCTTGATCATCTTTTCTTTTATGAGCTTCTATACATCTTTTAGCCCATCTTGTTGTTCTTTCCATTGAATTTTTTGTATATTCATATGTTGCTGGATATGGACAACATTCATCAAATGACATTATTATATCTGCTCCAAGTGAATTTTCTATTTCCATTACTTTTTCTGGAGTAAACATGTGCTTACTTCCATCTAAGTGTGATTTAAATTCTACGCCTTCTTCTGTTATTTTTCTTAAATCACTTAAACTAAATACTTGAAAACCTCCACAGTCTGTTAGAATTGGTCTATCCCAATTCATAAATTTATGTAATCCTCCTGCTTCTTCTACTATTTTATGTCCTGGTCTTAAATATAAGTGATATGTGTTTGATAATATTATTTGTGCTTTTACTTCTTCTTTTAATTCCTCTGGAGTCATTGATTTGACAGTAGCTTGTGTTCCTACTGGCATAAATATTGGAGTTTGTATATCTCCATGTGGTGTATGTACAATTCCTCTTCTTGCTCCTGTTTGCTTACATTCATGTAATAACTCATATGTTACTGGTGTTTTCATTTTGATCCCTTTCATTTATTATCTTTCTACATCATCTTGAGATTGTTCTTCTTTATATGCATTTACTTGTTCTCTAGTTTCAAATTGTTGTTCATTTTCTTGTTGAATTGAAGTTTGTTCCACTTGTAAAGATTCTCTAAATGACTTTCTATTATTTTCATTTACTAATTCATCTTGAATTCTTTTTGAAAATGGTCTTTCTGCTTTACTATTTATTCTTTTTCTTCCAACTTCATCTGTTTCTATATCAATATTTCTATTTTTTAAAATATCTAATAATATTCCTATTCTTCTTATTGGCTTTCTTTGAGGGTTTATTCCTTTAGTATCTTTTACTTCTAAATATTGTTTATATATTTCATCTAGATCAAAAGGTTTATCAGTAATTTTAAATTTTATTTCATATACTTGTTTTTGATGTTCCTTTATTTTTTCTTTATCAAAGCTCATTTGAGCTAATAAAGTTTCTTTTACCTCTTTATATTGCTTAAAGCCTAATTTTTCAAATATTAAATTGCTTTTTCTCTTGGGTTCTTTAGATTCTATTTGTAAATATCCTAGTTTTTCTAAAGCTTCCATTGTTTTTATATTTACTCCATGTGTACATGTGCTAAAAACTTGAGAATAAACATTGTTTTCTGATTCTCTTGCAGGTTCAGCTTTTTTATTTGTATCTTTAAATTGTTGTTGGTAGTTCTGAAGACCTACAAATAATTCCAATCCCATCACTGCTGCTTTTTCTTCTGGAAAAAGTCCTTTTAATTTTTGGAATGCTCTTAAATTTGTAGAATCTTGCGCTAGATATATCTCACCTTTTATATTTCTCATTGTGGCAAACATTGAATCTTTTTGTTTTTTTAATAATATATTTTGACCCGCATTTATTCCTCCAACAAACCACATTCCTGTTCCTATTGTTGCTGCAACAGGTCCACTTATTGTTGACATTAAAGCTAATCCTGCTCCTGCCATTCCAGCATTCAGCATTATTTTTCCTACTCTTTTTGCTCCTTCTATTCTTCTTTTATTAGTTCTTTTTTGCTCTATAGGTAAATTATTTTTCACTTCTACAGGCAAATTACTTGTTTTATCCATTGTAACTCCTTTTTATTTTATAAACATTGCATCTCCAAAGCTAAAAAATCTGTATTCTTTTTCTACCGCTTCTTTATAAGCTTTCATTATATAGTCTTTTCCTGCTAATGCTGATACCAGCATTAATAGTGTTGATTCTGGAAGATGAAAATTTGTTATTAATCCATCTATACACTTAAATTTATATCCTGGATATATAAATATTTTTGTATCTCCTTCTGTAGTTTTTACTAATCCTGTCTCTTTTGATGCAATTGTTTCTAATACTCTACATGATGTTGTTCCTACCGCTATTACTCTTTTTCCTGCTTTTTTTGTTTCATTTATTTTATCTACATCTTCTTGTTTTATATAGTAATGTTCTGAATGCATTTCATGTTCTTCTATATTTTCAACTTTTACAGGTCTAAAAGTTCCTATTCCTACATGTAAAGTTACATTTGCTATTTTTATACCTTTTTCTTCGATCCTTTTTAGTAAATCTTCAGTAAAGTGCAATCCTGCTGTAGGTGCTGCAGCTGAACCATTATATTTTGCATAAACTGTTTGATATCTATCATTTTCTTTTAATTCTTCATGTATATAAGGTGGTAGTGGCATTAATCCTATTTGATCTAATATTTCGTTGAATATTCCCTTGTATTTAAATTCTACTTTTCTTGTTCCTCCAGGCATCACTTCTAATACTTCAGCTTCTAATAATCCATCTCCAAAAGTTACTTTTATTCCTACATGCAATTTATTTCCTGGTCTAACTATACACTCCCAAATATCTCCTTCTATTTGATTTAATAGTAAAAATTCTACTTTCGCTCCAGTTTCTTTTTTTCCGTATAATCTAGCAGGTAATACTTTAGTATTATTTCTTACTAAACAATCTCCTGGTTCTAAATATTCTATTATGTCTTTAAATACTTTATGCTCTATAGTTTGCTCTTTCCTATCTAATACCATTAATCTTGATTCGTCTCTTTTTTCTATTGGTGTTTGTGCTATTAGTCTTTCTGGTAATTCATAATTAAAATCTGTTAATTTCACTTTGTTGTTTTTCCTTTCTTTTATTAGTTCTTTTATATTGTACTATTTTTTTGTTTTAATTTCAAGATTTATGTCACTTTTTATTAAATAAAAAAATAGATAATATTTAATTTTATTTTGAATTAAATATTATCTCTATATAATCTCATTTTGCCAATGTCAAGAACTTTTCATTGACATTTTTCGACAAAAAATTTGTTCTAAAACTACAAAATTTCAACATCTAACATTAATTTTTCTCCATTAATATTAACTTCTGTATAATTATCTCTTTTTGCTTCATAAACTACTTTTTCTGTTAAAGTTTCTTTTTTGATTTCGTTTTCAAATTTCTTTATAACTTCTTCTAACATTGAATTTTCAGCAACATATAAGTTTATTTTATCTAAAACTTCAAATCCTTTATCTTTTCTCATATTTTGAACTTTAGATAATACTTCTCTTACATATCCTTCTTCTTTAAGTTCAGGTGTTATTGTTGTATCTAGAACTACACCAATTTCGCCTTCACCAGCAAATGCAAAACCTTCTTTCCCTTGCATTGTAACAAGTAAGTTTTCTGATGTTAGAGCTATTTGCGTATCGTCAATTTCTATGTATTCTGTTCCACCATTTTTAACTTTGTTAGCTAAATCCATTTGATTCATTTTACTTATAGCTTCTCTAATTTTAGGAATTAATTTTCCATATTCTTTTCCTAAAACTGGTAAATTTGGTTTTATTTCGAAATGAACATATTCTGACATATTTGCTCCAAGTTCAACTTCTTTAACGTTTAATTCTTCTTTTACAATATTTCCATAGTATTCAGGTAATGTATCAACTGATATTAACATTTTTGAAAGTGGTTGTCTATTCTTTATATTTGATGTATTTCTTGCACTTCTTCCTAATTTTACTATTGAATATGCTAAATCCATTTCATTTTCTAATTTTTTGTCAACTTCTTTTTCATTATATTCTGGCCATAAGCATAAATGTACACTTTCAGGTGCTTTTTCATCTAATCCAACTACTAGATTTTGATAGATTTCATCTGTCATAAATGGTACAAATGGTGCTGCAACTTTTACAAGATTTACTAATACTCTATATAATGTTGTATATGCTCCAATTTTGTCATCTGTAAGCTTTTCTCCCCAGAATCTTTCTCTGTTTGTACGTACATACCAGTTTGAAAGTTCATCTGTGAAGTCTCCTATTTGAGTAGCTGCTGCTGTTATATCATATTTATCTAGTTTTTCATCTACTTCTTTTATCAATGTATTCAATTTTGATAATATCCATTTATCCATTACATTTTCTGATTTGAAATCAGCATATTTATTTGGATTGAATTGATCTATTTCTGCATACAATACATAGAATGAATATACATTCCATAATGTGCTTAAAAATCCTCTTTGTGTTTCTTGAACATTGTTTAGTCCCAATCTTGTTGGAAGCCATGGTGCTGAACATGTATAGAAATGCCATCTTGTAGCATCTGCTCCAACTTCATTTAATAATGTCATTGGATCTACACCATTTCCTTTTGATTTAGACATTTTTTGTCCATGTTCATCTAGTACATGTCCTAAAACTATACAATTTTCATATGATGTAGTATCAAATAAACATGTTGAAATTGCAAGTAATGTATAGAACCATCCTCTTGTTTGATCAACTGCTTCTGATATAAATTGTGCAGGGAAGTGTTTTTCAAATTCTTCTTTATTTTCAAATGGATAGTGTAATTGTGCAAATGGCATTGAACCCGAATCAAACCAGCAGTCTATAACTTCTTTAAATCTTGTCATTTCTTTTCCACATTTTGGACATTTTAAATGAACATTATCTATATATGGTTTGTGTAATTCAATATCTTCTGGGCAATCTACTGCTTTTTCTTTTAATTCTGCTATACTTCCTATACATTCTTCATGCCCACATTCGCATTTCCATACTGGTAGTGGTGTTCCCCAATATCTATCTCTTGATATTCCCCAATCTATTACATTTTCAAGGAATTTTCCAAATCTTCCTGTTCTAATTGTATCTGGATACCATTTTATTGTATTGTTGTTTTCAACCAATTTATCTCTTAGTTTTGTCATTGCAACAAACCAACTCTCTTTTGGATAATATAGAAGAGGTGTGTCAAATCTCCAGCAATGTGGATATGAGTGTAAGTGTTTTTCTTTAGAGAATAATTTTCCATTCTCTGCTAGCCATTTACAAATATCTTCATTACAATCTCTTACAAATCTTCCTGCCCAAGGTTCAACTTCTGGCACGAATTTTCCTGATTTATCAACTAAGTTTACAAATGCTATTTCATTTTGTTTTGAAACAAGGCTGTCATCTTCTCCATAAGCTGGTGCAATATGAACTATTCCTGTACCATCTTCTGTTGTTACATAATCTCCATGGATTACTACAAATGCTTTTCCGTCTACTTTGGCAAATGGCATTAATTGCTCATATTTCATTCCAAGTAATTCTGTTCCTTTGAATTCTTTTATAACCTCATATGGTGTTTCTTTTAATACCATTTCTAATAAATCTTTTGCTAATATATAGTTTTCATATTGTGGTTCATCATCTGTTCCAACATTTGCCTTTACTTCTACATATGTATATGATTTGTTAACACATAATGCTAAGTTTGATGGCAATGTCCATGGTGTTGTTGTCCATGCTAAGAAATATGTATTTTCTTTTCCAACTACTTTAAATTTTGCAGTACATGTTAAATCTTTTACATCTTTATATCCTTGTGCTACTTCGTGTGATGATAAAGCTGTTCCACATCTTGGGCAATATGGCATTACTTTGTGTCCTTCATATAATAATCCTTTTTCCCACATTTGTTTTAATGCCCACCATACTGATTCTATATATTCATTATGATATGTTACATATGGATGATCCATGTCTACCCAGAAGCCTACTTTGTTTGTCATTTCTTCCCACATTTTTACATATGTAAATACACTTTCTTTAC
>CAMEJH010000027.1 GCA_945919455.1 uncultured Clostridium sp.
CTTGAAATATGTATTCAGCCATTCTTGGATCCCATCTTCTTGTTTGATGTCCAAAATGAACACCTGCTTCTAGTAATTGTTTCATTGCAACTACTGCCATTTCTAATTCCTCCCTTTTTGTTATAACTTCCATAAAGTTTCAACATTTATATGGACCTTAATTTTTAAGGCACTCCCACCAAAACTCCTCTTTATGTGTTTTTTACGCTAAATATTATATCACATTTTTTAAAAAAATCAATACTTTTAGCCATTTTTTATAATTATTTTTTGTCATTAGAAATATCACTATAGCGTATTTTTAAGTTTGTTCCATAAAAATCTTTTTTAGCACATCCTGCTCGTCCACCTCCGGCGCAAGCACAAGCACAGGCACAAGAGCTTCCTCCTCCACTTCCACCACTTGATGAGCCTCCGCCAAAGCCGCCTCCGAAACCTCCATAATAATGATGATGATGTGGATAATATCCTCCATAGTATCCATATCCTCCATGTCTATAATATGATGGTGTGAGACATTGTATAAATGCACAAATTACAATTAGTACTATAAAAATTACAATTACATTTGAAAAATATGAACTATTATTTGTTGATGTTGATTTACTATATTGTTTTTTATAATCTAAGTTGAACCTGCTTACTGGATATTCTACTTTAGCTGTTATTTTTTGTCCTTTACCTAAACTCTTATTCCATATAATATAATCTTGGCTTTGACTACCATTATGTTTTTTAATATCTGCAGCCTCCCATTTTATGACTGCTTCGTCTACTCTAATATCTGAAAACCAGCCAGGTGTAAATTCATAGCTTACTATTCCAGTAGAATTATGTATTGTATACATATAACTTTGATGTAAACTGAATTCAAATGTTACTACTTCTCCTGCTTTATATTTAGTTTTAAAATCTATTCTTACATAATTTCCGCCTTTTGAAGAATATTTTATTTTACTTATATTACTTGATAATTTCTTTATTGAATCTACATGTTGATTAGGTATTCCTATTGTAACCCATTTTAAAGGACCTGCAGTAGTCGAGTCTAATACCTTCCATTCAATATGATACTTTATATCTAATGTTCCATCATCTCTTGGCGATACTATTGTTGTATAATTTAAAATTTCATCAAGATCTGTAGCTTCACTTTTCTTAGGAAAAGCAATTATCAATAGAAAGAATAAAAGTATCATTAATACTATTTTTATTTTTTTATTCATCTTATTTTTCCCCTTTTAATAAACATTTACCTATTGTTTTACTTGTTGTATTTCTAATATTTTTACACTTTTTTGATTGCCATATATCTTTCCAGTTATCATTTAGCATATTTCCTAGTTTTCCATCTTTTGATAACCAACTTTGGCATGGCATTACATCCCCATTTGGTGCTACAGCCATATTACTTAAACACGCGCCACATGAAGGAATATCTAATTTTAATTCTTCGATTTTTTTTGTTTCAATCCACCCTGGTGATGTAAAACTTATTTCTATTAAATTATCATTACAATATTTTACTGACTCTTTTAATATATCATATAATTCAGTGCTTGATAATTGTAACTGTTTTGATTCTTCTTTTTTTGCATTTCCTGTAACTATTAGACCAGAACAAGAAACATATTTTACTCCAAGATCATTAAGAAATTTTAATGTTTCTACATAGTCTTTGTTGGATGTACATAATGGTGTATTTATACTAACATTTATTCCCGCTTCTAATGCATTTTTTATTCCTTCTACTGTTTTATCAAAATTATTTGCACCTACTAATTGATTATGTATTTCTCTATTACCTGAATATAAAGTTATTTGTATACTATCTAGACTTGCATCATAAAGTTTTTTACATAACTCTTTAGTTAATAATACTCCATTTGTATTAACTCTCGTTATGAACCATTTTGAATAATCTACTAATTCTACTAAGTCATTTCTCATAGTAGGTTCTCCACCAGTAAATGTTATTTGTGGTATTCCTGCTTTTCTACATTTATCTATGATTTTCTTCCATTCATACGTTTTTAATTCTGTCTGTTTTCCTTGAGCTTGTCCCGCTGCATAACAATGAATACGTTTTTGATTACAGTTCCAATTGCCATCTTTCTCCATACCACTAATCATTAAATCCATTCTATGAGGAGCATTCATATGCTTAGCATATTTTCCAATACTTACTCTTGGTATTTTTTCTTCTACTTTTTCTCCTATTGCAATACTTTTAAAAGTATTTACCATATCCCATAAATCTCTTTTTATAATATCGTCTTTTAAAAATCTTCCATATATTTTTTTCATTCTTTTAACTGTTTTCTCAACTATTATGTTTAGTTCATCTTGAGTTATTTCTTTGCCAGAGTATTTATTTACTTCTTCAATAAATATTGATAACAATATAGACCATGACTCTCTCAATGGAATTATATCATGGCCATTAACTATTACTACACTTGAAACAGATTTTACCCATGAAAATTTTGGTGGAATAAGATAAATTCGTGCTACTCCCGGTTCGTATGGATTAAATGTTGTATGCAGTATTTTATTAAAATTTTTTAGTTCATATATTTTTTCTCTTATACTCATTTTTATCCCCCTCTTTTGTTTTTTACAATTATATCAATAAATTCTATTTTACGCAATTCTCTATTAATTTAATTTTATTTATTTCACTTGTATTTATGCGTGCCATTGTTCCTATTGGTATAACCGTTTTTCTTTCTATGTGTCCAAATGTTTCTGATTTTATTATTGGAAATCTATATTCATCTTTTATAACATCTAAAACTATGTCTTCTAAGTTTATTTTGCTTTCATGAGTATAGTTCCCTATCCATAGTCCTTTTATTTGATCAAATATATTGTTTTGTTTCATATAATATAAATAATTATTTACTAGTGCTGGTCCTGTTTCAAATCCTAATTCTTCTAAAAATAATATTTTATCTTTAAAGTTTACTGAATATTTTCCAGATACTAGAGCTCTTATAAGGCTTAAATTTCCCCCTATTAGTTCTCCTTCAGCAGTTCCACTTCTTATAGTTACATATTTATCTTCTGGTGTACCTAATTCTAAATTTCCGGCTTATAAATCTCTTTAATGCTTCTTTTAAACTATAGTCAGTTTCATCTGTTGCTATAGTTTTAAAGTTTGTTCCACTAAATGTTATTAGTCCTGTTTTTTCTGTTATAATGTTTGTTAGTGAAGTTATGTCACTATAACCACATATTATTTTAGGATTTTGCCTAATTATATCATAATTAATATAATCAAATACAGAATTACTATTTTCTCCACCTTTAGCACACCATATCATTTTTACTTCTTTATCTGCAAACATTTCGTTTATATCATTAGCTTTTTCCTCTGCTGTTGCACTATATTTATTTGTATTAGCAAATAAGTTAGTTGAATATTTTACTTTAAATCCTATGCTTTCTATAATTTTCTTTGCTTTTTCAATTTCTTCAATATTTTCATCTATAATTGGATTAGATGGCGCTATTACTCCTATGGTGTCCCCTCTTTTTATTTTGTTTGGTATTACCATAATCTCCTCCCCCTTATAAAAAAATTCTTACATACTCTATTGACATACACTAGAATACATTATATAATTTTACCACCGTTGGAACTTCCCTCCATGACATCTTGATCTTAATAGTATCCATTAGCAGTATATTTATACTGCTAAGTATGCTATTGAGAGGAGGGATAGTTATGGAATTATGTATCGGTATTGGGTTTGTCATTCTCTGTTTAGCTTTCTTAGTATTCGTAGTCGGACTTTTCGGCTATATTGTACATATAGAAAAAAATAAAGAACTTGACATTGCCCCTTTCCCAAAGCAATCAAGTTCCAACCATTTGGAATAGGCTTTGCCTATTCCTCTTTATATGTTTATTATAACATATATGATTATTATATGTCAAACTATTTTTTTAATTCAATGATTGCTGTACCTATTTTAAATCCAGTTTTTTCTACCCTATAAGAATGTACTAAATCCGAATTACATACACTACATATTTCAGAATCTATAATGTTTTCTTCTAATAATCCCTCTTGTTTTAATATCTCTTTATTTATTCTTACAGTGTCTATATACCATTTTTCTTCTCCTGGTATTGGTACTATAATTTCATTTATATCTTTTAATTCTTTAAATTCATTGTAATATGGTTCTTGCACATCTTTTCTAACTTCAAAGTGGCATTGCCTTATACTAGGACATATACAACAAATTATATCTTTAGGATTACATTCATATTCTGTTTTCATTTTTCTTACAGCTTCTACTGATATTTTATTTAATGTTCCTTTCCACCCGGAATGTACATTAGATATAACCTTTTTTATAGGATCAAAAAACAATAATATTATGCAATCTGCATTTGTTGTAGCCAAAATAATATTTTTCTTATCTGTTACTGTCCCATCCGCAAAGTCATAGTCATCTAAGTTAAAGTCTGGCTTGTCCATATTAATTTTTCTCTTTATACTTATAACATTTTTAGTATGTGATTGGTTAGGCTTCATAAGATTTATATAATTGGTTCCTATTGCTGTACACAAATTTTCGTAGTCCTTTATCGCTTTATTACATTCTTCTTCTAATAAAGGATTGCTAGTATTTTTTCTTCCTGTTCTGTAATTTGTGTTTAGACCCAAACTATAGGCATGATTTATAACATCACTATATTCTAATAATTTTCTAAATTGTAAATATTCTATACCATCTTTTTTTACATGTATTACATTTTTATTTGATAGATCTCTCACTTCTTCCTCCTTGCAATATATAGTACCCTATTTTTTACTTTTTATTTTATTAAGTATTTCATCTTTGCTATTTTTTTCTATATAATTATATTCATTTTCACATCCTCCCATATTAAAACCACAAATACTTTTGTAATCACAGTATTTACACGGAGTTTTTTTATCTTTATAATATGGTTTTAAATCTATATTACCCTCTAAAATTTCTTTAGAAATTTGTTTTATTATTTTGTACATATATTTTTGCAAGTCTGCAAATTGTTCTTTTGTTACTCCACTTGTTTTTTTATCACTTAAGTTTCCTTCTTTATCTATATATGCAGGTATTAAATTTGAACTGCCTTTTTCTAAGTTTTTATCGTGCAGTCTAACCACCTTCACATCTGCTAATATAAGACCTTTCATCTTAAAATTTGCTCTTATTTTTTCTTCTATTTCTTCTTCTGTTATTCTTTTATCAGCTTTTATTATTTGTTCTAACATACTAAAATATAATATCCCTGCTGGCATTAAGTCTTCTTCCTTACATGCAGCATCTAAATATGTTAATAACTGAATTTGTAATCCAGCATACACTTCATTTAAGTCTATATTTTTTGCAGATGATTTATAATCTATTATTCTTAAATATTTTCCATCTTCACCTTTTGCTGTATCTATTCTATCAATTTTACCTATTATTTCTATTCTTTTTCCATTTTCAAGTGTTAATCTAATTGGTTTATATCTTCCATTTTCACTAAATTCTACTTCTGTTCCAAGCACTTGAAATCTACTTTGTACAATTGTTTCTATTATATATTTTAACGCTTTTTTTATAATCTTTTTTAAACGCATTACTAGTGCTCTGTATTTTGCAGTTGAAACAAATACATAATTCTTTGCTTGTTTTAATTTTTCATCAACTATTTTGTTAATAATTTCTGACAATTCGTCTTCTGTAATTTTTTCTAATACTAAGTTATTTTCTTTTACTTCATTAAAAAATTCATCTATTACTTCATGTATAAATGTTCCGGTGTTTAGTGTTTGTATTTTTAATTCTTCTTGTGGTTTAATTTTTAGTCCATATTGTAAATAATACGAAAATGGGCAACTTTTATATCTCTCTAATTTCGAAATACTTGTTGTTAATGTGTTTCCATATAATTTGTCTATATTTTCTTGTTCTATTTTTTCTGGTATATTTGTATAGTCTAGTCCCTTTAAACTTGTTTTTAACTTTTCATTCCATTTTTGATCCTTATTATAATAATCATATATATAATACCATATTTTTTCTATATTGTCACTTTCTTTTAATTTACTTATATTATATACAAGTTCTTCATATGTTGCCTTTTTATTTAAAATTTCACTATTTCTCTCTACAATATCACTTTGTTCTATAATTTGTGGATATATTTTCTTTATTTTTGTGATTAGCATAGATGGTCTAAGAGCTTTTCCTTGTATGTCTGATGACGAATAAAATAAGAATAGCTTTTCTTCTGCTGTTGAAAAAGTTTTATATATGTTAAAATTGTCTTCATACAAATTCTCTATTGTTCCTTTTGCAAGTTCTATTCCATCTTTTTTCAAATTTTCTCTATCTAAGTCATTTAAGAATCCTTCGTCTTTATGTACGCTTGGAAATACTCCGTCATTTAATCCTATTATGAATATCGCTTTTACTTTATGACTTCTTGACCTATCTACATCTCCCATTATTACTTGATCTTGTGTTCCCGGAATTTTAGTTAAACTACTATTTTTAAATCCTACTTTTAATATCTGTGCATATTTATCTATTGTTATTTTATCATTCTTAAATGCTAATACAATTTCATCAAAAATTTCTATTATTGTTTGTAAACTGCTTGTATATTCATTTGCTAAATCTATTTGCCCTATTTCTTTTAGTTCTTCTATCTTTATAGATACTTTTTCTGCAATATTTTGTTCAACTAAAAATTTATACAAAACTTTTGAAATATTTTCTGCTGTTTTGTCTCCATCTATTTGACTTTTTAATTTTATTAATGGTTCTACTATCTCTTTTCTTATTTGTTCTAATCTTTCTATTTCTGGTTTGTCTTTTTCTTCATTTTTTCCATATATAAATTCTTTTTTCCATTTATTTTGTTTTATTCCCCATTTTAAGCAATATTTTTCTAATTTAAATATATCATCTTCCTCTATTCCTGAAAATCCTGTTTTTATATAATTAAATACTGATTCATATGACCAATTTTTTATATATATTTCTAATATAGACAATACATATTGAATAACAATATTTTGGTTTAAGTCTCGATTTTCATCTATAAAAATTGGTATTTCATATTTGTTAAATATTGCTCTTGCTAAACTTGAATATGTTTCTATATTTTTTGTAATTATAGCTATATCTTTATATCTATAATTATTATCTCTTACTAATTTTAGTATTGTCTTTGCAGTTTCTTCTATTTCTGAATATTGGTTTTTGGCTAAAAATAATTGTATGTTCTCTACTTTATCAGTATATTTTTTGTATCTATTTTCATACAAGTTTTGTTCTAAATGTTTTAATTCCTTTGTTTTAAACCTATATGTCTCTGTTAATTTTATTTCTTCTACTTTTATTTCACATTCTTTGGCTATGTCAAGTAGTTTGTTTACTGTTATTAAATTAGAATAAAATATATCTGTATCTTGATTTTTTATATCATGTAATTCGTCTATACATATTGTTATTGTTACTTGTTTTGCTTTTTTTATTAATTTTTTAATTATTTCGTATTCTTGGCTTGTAAATCCAGAAAATTCATCTATATATATTAAAGTATCTGCAAACATTTCTGTTTTGTCTATGTTTTCTGCTAATATTGTTAATAAATCTGTTTCATCTATGTACTTTCCACTAATTTGTTCTTCGAAGTTTTCATATATTGTACTAATATCTTTTAATTTGTTTTTTAAATATATATCTTCTTGTTTATTAATTTCTTGTTTTAGTTGTTCTACTGTAATTCCATGCTTTTTGAATTCTGTTATTGCTGTTCCTGCCATATCAACATTTTCATCTGTTTTTCCTAAAAATTTGAGTTCTTTTTTATTATTATTCAATATTGAATATATTAGCATTGCTTTACCACATTTACTTAGGTTCGTTTGTGTTGATCCACCTATTTCGTTTATTACTCTATATGCCATTCGGCTTAATGTTACTACTTCTGCATTTAATACTGCTTGTGTATCTATTGAACTCATTAACTTTTTTTCTGCAGTATAAGAAAATTGCTCTGGTGTTATTATTAGTATTTTTTCATTTTCTTTTATTTTTTGAGCTATTTCTTTATAACAATATTCGCTTTTTCCTGTTCCTGCTCTTCCATATATTATTTTTAGACCCATATGACCTCCGAAAAAAATGTTTGACATTAATTAATTTTTATAATATAATATTTATAGAAAACAAGGAGCCACAAAATGTGGTTACCAATAGAAAAGATTAAAAAATCATATCTCTATTCGCATGCAGAGATGTGATTTTCTTTATATATTTTTATAGTTAGCACTATAATTAGTATAAAGGAGATGATAGTAAGAGCAATATTTCCACATTCTGTTTTTTCTTATTTTCTCCAAAAATTATATATTATTTTAGATGAAATGTCAATTGATTCCGCGAATTTTTGTTTGTATTGCTATACCAAAAAACAAGCCTTTAATTATATTATTAGCTTGTTTTTCATATTTAGTCTAATTCTTTAATAGTTCCTTGAAATTCTTTTAGGTTTACACTATCATAGTATAAATTTTCAGGTGAAACATCTTCTCCGTTTTCCCATTCTAGTGAATCCCCTCTTGTTTTTAAGTTTTTAAAATATTTTTTGTTTTTAAGTTTATCATAAAATTTATTTTCGCTTATTAATTTTTTCATTTCATATACTTTCTCTTCATTTGTTTCATATTTAAGATAAATCAAATAATTATCTAACGCTCTGGCTTCTATTAAATCTGGCGTTTCATAGTTTTTTCTCATTAATTATTCCCCCTACTTTAATGGTTCTATTTTAAAATAATCATTTTCATCTTGTAACAATCTCCATAATGATTCTAATTCTTCTCTATGAATTAAAATCCATAACCTCCTTATATTCATTATATCTAATATGAATATGTGGCAGATTATGTTTCTCTTCATTAACATACATAGTTATTATAATACCGTAAAATTGTGAAATTATTGGCAAATATCATTCCTCTTTATTCTTACAGGATTCATGAATTACAAGAAAAAATTTTTGATTTTAAATATCTTAGACTAAATACATTTTTATATTATCACATTTCCAAATTTTAGTCAATTATATTTGTTAACTATTTCTTAATTTTAAGCAGATATATTCATTTTGCATTAATTATATGCTATAATAATAAAAGAGGTAAAAAAATGCAAATAGAAGAATTAATACAAATACTTGAACCATCTTATAAAAATACAGATGGTATAAAAGAATTTTATAATATAACAAATGAGTTATTAAGTAACCCTATAGTTGAACAGATGAAAAATTACAGACAGCACTATGAAACTTCCTGTTATGATCACTGTGTAGAAGTAGCCTTTTGGTCTTATTTATTTTGCAAAAAACATAATTTAGACTATATATCAATGGCAAGAGCAGGCTTATTACACGATTTATTTTTATATGATTGGCGCCATTCAAGCAAAAGTTTAAATGGATGGCATGCTTTTGTTCATCCAAAAATTGCACTAAAAAATGCATTATCTATTTGTAATTTAAATGAAAAAGAAAGAGATATTATAATAAGTCATATGTGGCCTGTGACTTTGTTTCATTTACCAAAGTATAAAGAAAGTTATATAATTACAGTTACTGATAAATTAAGTGCTTTAAAATCTTGTTATGATTATTATAAATCACATATTTTAAGCAAGAAGTTTATTAGATATGCATATATATTTTTTGCTTTTACTATATTTAAAATAATCTAACCTTTATAAATGTATATTTCCTACATATTTGTAAATAATATGTAGGAATATTTTTATTTTGAAAGGAATTCTATGGATAATACAAAAATTGGCAATAGAGAAGCTATAGCCTTATTAGTTACAATCACTTTTAATCATATTATTTTAAATATTACAAAAACAATTATTGATACAACAGCATCTGCCTCTTTGCTTAATCTTTTATATATTGGAATAATTGCTATTATATTTACTTGCATGATTTGTTATTTTTTAAACAAATTCCCCACTTTTGACATAATTGATATTTCTAATTACCTAGGTGGAAATGTATTAAAGTGGTTTATAGGTCTACTATATATCGCTTATTTTATATTTTTTTCTGGTATCTTATTGCATATGTTTGCATCTTGCTTGCAAATTATATATTACCCTTTAACAAAACTTATATATATTGTATTAATCTTAATTATAGGAACTATAGTTGCTTGTAATATGAAACATAATTCTATTTATAGAAGTATCGCAATAATTTTTCCATTTATTGTTGCCAGTATACTATTCTTATTTTTTTCCGATATGCGATTTTTCAAAGTCGAAAAAATTTATCCAATATTTGGCGAAGGAATTTTCAACACCTTTGTAACTGGACTTGTTAATATGTTTGCATTTCAAGCTTTAGCATATATTTACTTCTTGCCTCCAAAATTAAAGGAGCCAGATAAAATAAAAAAAATTTCTGTAACATCAATTATATTATCCTGTATTTTTTTAATACTTAGTGTTGCAACAATTATATTTATGTTCAATGGATATGTTGAAACAGATGAATTAATGCCATTATATTCAGCAGTTAAATATATAGAATTTGGATCATTTTTTCAAAAAATGGATTCTTTATTTTTACTAATTTGGATTATTTCCTTTGTAAGTTATTTAAGTATTACTATTAAATTTTGTAGTGGCATCATGCAAAAGCTTACAAATATAGCTAATGATTATCTTTTTACATTTTTATTTGGAATAGCTTTACTAATTGTAAGTATATGGATAAAAAACTATACATTTTCCACATATTTTGCTGGTATTGTGTATAAATATGCATTTATTATATTAGTTATAGGAATAAGCTTTATTATATTATTATTATCTACTATAAAACAAAAAGTTAGGAAGTGGTTTAAATGAGTCAAAAATCTATAATCATTATAGTGTTTTTTATATTATTTATATTTTTTATTAATGCTTTTTCAGAATCTTACACTTCTCATAATATATCTAATCTTGCTTATGTATTAGCTATGGGAATTGATAAAGGAGAAAAAGCTAAAATGAAAATAACAGCACAATTTAACAAATCATCTTCTTTTTCTCCTGGAGGAGATACTTCTTCTGACAGTTCTGATAGTATTGTTTTAATTTCTGCTGAAGCTGATTCTATATTTAGTGGTCTCAACTTGTTAAACAGTTATATTGGAAAAGAATTAAACTTGGCCCACTGTAGCGCTGTAATATTTTCGGAAGAATTTGCAATAGAACGGTATTTCTACAGAAATTTATAGTTTAATTAATAATGAAGAAATCAGGCCTTCAATCAACTTAGTCATTAGTAAATGTAGTGCACAAGATTATTTAAATAACGCTATTCCTAATCTTGAAAAAATGACTGTAAAATATTATGACACTTTTTCCATAGCTAGTAGATTTACAGGATATATATCTAATATAACTATTGGCGACTTTTTTAATGATCTTTCTTATGAAAGTTGTGGAAGTACTGCTATTTTAGGTGGTCTTAATTCTACTGCACGTAAAGAAATTTCACAGAATAACTCTAGCAGCAGTTCAAGTAGTGGTTCTGACAAAAATTCTTCTTCATCTGAAAACTCCATCTCGCAAAATACCGAAAATCATCTAAAACAAGAAAATGTTGTAACAAATCCTAATGACTTAACAGCTGGAACAAGTTCAGTATCTGGTAAAAGTGGTACGGAAAATATTGGTTTAGCTGTTTTTAACAAAGATAAGTTTTGCGGTGAGTTAACTGCAATAGAGAGTATTTGCCATTTACTTATTACTAACAATTTAGATTCTTGTATTATAGCAATAGATAATCCACTGTCTTCTGACAAGAAAATGGAATTATCAATAATGCCAAAGAAAAAGTCAAAAATTAATGTTGATACCAAAGATAATAAAATTAAAATTTCTTTAAAAATCTCTCTTAGTGCCAATATTTTGACACTCGAAGAAAATGTAAATTATAAAGATAAAGAAACTCTCGAAAAAATTTCTTCTAAGACAGAAGATTACCTAAAAAAAGAATTTGAAAAATATTTAAATAAAATTTCTAAAGAATATAACTCTGACATAGATCACTTTTGTACTAAAGCTCTTGGACATTTTTCTACAAATTCAGAATGGGAAGAGTTTAATTGGGAAGAAAAATTTAAAAATGCAGAATTTAATGTTGATATCGATATCGATGAAATATCTAGTTTACTACTAACTAAAACTTAAGAGGATGTCTAAAAACAGACATCCTCTTATTCTTTAAATCCTTTTCCTAATACTTCTCTAGCATTTGCTACCACGATAAAGCATTTTGCATCTATTGATTTTGCAATATCTTTTATCTTAGAGATATCTCCTCTAGCTGCTGCACATATTAATACTAGTTTTTCTTGATTACTATACATACCCTTTCCATATAATCCTGTTACTCCCCTTTTAGCTTCCTTTTCTATTGCATCTGAAATTTCTTCATTTCTGTCCGAGATAATAAATAGTAATTTAGTATAATAAACACCTTCAAATATTATATCAATCATCTGCCCATATAAATATATTGCTATTGCTGAATATAACCCAATTTCTATTTCTCCAAAAAACAATACATTTAGTCCTATAATTACAATATCTATTATCATTAGGTATTTGCTCATTGAAATATGTGGACTATATGTTTTTATAATATTTGCAATTAATTCGCTTCCTCCGGTAGAAGAATTGACTTTTAAAATGACTGCTGTTCCTATTCCAATAAGTACCCCTCCATATATACATGCTAAAAATCTATCTGTTGTTATTGGTGGATATTTATCAAATATATCTATAAAAATTGATAAACTTGCTGTTCCTATAACTGATTTTATAAAAAATTCTTTTCCCAATCTATAACCTGCAAATATAAATAGTGGAATGTTTAATGCTAAAATCATTGCTCCCATTGGAATTTTTAATAAATAATATGTTATCGTAGCTAAACCAGAAAAACCTCCTGATGATAATTGATTAGGCAATAAGAATAAAGATGTTCCTAATGCCATTATTGCAGAACCTATAAAAGTTCCAATTGTATCTATAGCTATTCTTTTTATTTTTTCTTTATACATAAAAAATCTCCTATATTACAATTATTTGTAATTATTGGAGATTTTATACTTTTATTATATTACTATTTTTTCACCTGTGTCAGGATTATAATATTCTATTGTTTCTTGTGGTGCTATTTTTAAACTGTTTTCAAAATAATACACATAATCTGGAGCTATACCTTCTTCAGATACACTTCTATTATATTCAAGAATAATTGGTTCAATATTTTCCTCAAAATCATGTACTGTAATTTCGTAAGAATTTCCTCTCATTTCCAAGCTGGTTATATTTTGTTTTGTTTGCCAATCTTCTCCTGTATATGCATATATATAATAATTTAATATATAAAAGTTATTTGAATTCTGCGATGCTAAAGTTTTTATTCTTTGAACCTCATTTTCTAATTCTTTTATTTTTTGATCTAAAATTGTTTTTACAAATTCATCTTCAGAACCATTTAGAATATTTATTTCTATAAGATAATTTTTCTCATTTTGATAATTAATATAATACACATAGTCTCTACTTTTATTTGTAAGAGTATATAAGTTCTTAAATCCTATATTATTACTTTCATATATTTCTTCACTTGTTAAATATCTATTATATATTGCAATATATTCTGCATAATCTTTCATCTTAATATTTATTATTTTATTCTCTTCATAGATTATGCTTATATTATTTGTTGTATAATAAAATTCTGATAATTTGTTTTCTTTATATAAATTAATAATTTCTAAAATTTCTTCTTCAATATCACCATAGTTATTAACCACAAAATCACCAGATAGATTTTCTTCTGTTCTTGTATGTACTAAACTATAATATGCTGAATTGCTCAAAATGTTTTCAATTGGTGCATCTGATGTAAACAATTTATCTAATGTTATTTTGTTTCCCGTTGTTAAATCATAATTTAATCCAAATTGACCTTGATAGCAATTATCTGTGTCATCATCTATTTTTGCATAATAATCAACATAAAAAGACACTGTATTTGCAAAATTTGCAAAGTTCCATACATTTACATTAACATTTACTACTTCATTTACTTCTTTTACTTTATCTTTATAACTATTTAATGCTACTTGTTCAATTTCTTTATTTATTTTATCTTGTATATTCTTGTCTTTTAGTCCACTTATCTGGCAATAATTTATTTCAACTTTTTCTTTTGTTGCTTTCTTTTTCTCTATTGCAATATCATTTTGATTATATTTTCCTTTTAAATCAATACCTGGAAAATCCTTTTCTTTGTTCTCTGCTACTTGTTCTTCAGCATCACTATTTTTGTCTTCTATATCAATATTTTTATATAGTACCAAAAAAGTTGTAATAGTTATACATATAATAGAAAAAATTATTACAAAAATTAATTTAGATTTAGTAGTTTTGAACATATCCTGCCTCCTTAGCTACATTTTGACCTCTTTCAGATATCATCTCATTTAACAGTTTTCTTGCATTACTGTCTTGAGGTTCATCTTTTCTAATTACAGCATAATAGGCAGTCTGAATGCTATATAATCCATTTTTTATATTATCATATGTTGGTTTTACTCCATTTACTCCTAAAAGTTTTATAGTATCACTTGTATACATTGTTGTAGCATAATAATAATATGAATAACCTATTGCAGTGTCTTTATTGTTATAATCAGATATTACATCTATTATATCCGCCATTCCTGCTGCAATATTTTCTGTTTTTGGTTCCATTATTTTTTTATCTTTCATTACAAGCTCTAACATCCCTGATTGGCTTCCTGAATTTGTTGGTCTTTGGAACGCAAGTATTTCTGCATCAGCTCCTCCAACCTCTTTCCAATTTTTTATTTTCCCAGTATAAATATCTTGAATTTGTTCTAATGTTAAACTGTCAACAGAATTTTCTTTGTTTACAAAAAACACAAATGCTTCTTTTACAACAGGAACTATCTCTAGTTCAACTCCTTTATCTTTTGCCAACTTTTGTTCATCCTCTGAAGGATATGTTACTAATATTAAATCTGTATCTCCATTTATAAGATTTACATAGGCATTATGTGTTTTTGAATGCTCCACTTCAACTTTGTCTAGATCTGTTCCTGTAAAATTAGATTTAAAAGCTTTTGCTAGTGGTAATGTTGCTGTTGAACCATCTATTTTAGGATAATTTTCTGTAGAAAATATAGGAGTATCTTTTACTTCTACCTCTGTTTTTTCTTGTGTAAAATACATATATCCAATTATACATCCTATAACTACTAAAATCATTATAACTATTAATAATATATTTATAACTTTATTATTTTTCATAAAATTCCCCTTTTTATTTATAGTCTTCTAAAAATTCAGGATATTTTTCCAAAACTTTTAATTCTAGTTTTCCTTGTTTTATATTTTTATCTTGTTTTACTATTAAATCTAAAGTATACATATCTTTAAGCTTTTCTATATTTTCTCTTTTATGTCCTATTACATTGTTAGCATCTTGTGGATTAACTGTTACTTCTACTTTTTTTACTTTTACATTTAATTGTTTTATTTTAGCTAAAATTGTATCATACCACAATCCTGACTCTACAAGTTGTCTAAAAGCTGGATGATAAGGTCCTGCTACCACTTCGCTTCCTTCAATATTTGGATCTGTTATTTCGTCAGTATTTTGTAGTCCTACTCTTATAACTTCTATCTTCTTTTTATTGAACATTGTTACTAGTTCTTTACAAGTTTCTACTGCTTGCACTACACTTAAAGGGGTATATTTCCCTTCAAGATATTCTTTTTCTAGCTTTGTATTTTTTATTACTAATACTGGATATATTCTTACCATTTTAGGTTTTAATTTAATTAATTCTTTGGCTGTATTAATTTCATCTATTTTTGTACTTTCTGGTAAACCAACCATCATTTGGTGTCCCAATTTAAATCCATACCATCTTATTAATTTTGATGCTTTTTTTACATCTTTAAATGTATGACCTCTGTTGCTTTGTTTTAATATGTAATCATTAGCTGATTGTACACCAAGTTCTATTGTTTCTACTTTATATTTTTTTAGTCTCTTTAATGTTTCTTTATCAATATAATCTGGTCTTGTTGATAGCCTTATACTATCAATTTTCCCTTGTTTAATATATTCATATGCAGTTTGCAAAAATTCTTCTTGCTTTTCTACATCTATTCCAGTAAAACTTCCTCCAAAAAAGGCTACCTCTTTTTTTGCGTCTTTATCTTTGATATTTTCTAAATAAAAATCAATTGTTTTTTTCACATCTTCTTTTGTTATCATTCTTTGTTCGCCACTTATTGATTTTTGATTACAAAATATACAGTCATTTGGGCATCCCAAATGTGGTACAAAGATGGGTATTATATATTGCTTTTTCATAGTTTCACCTCTTTTATTTCATACTTTCTAAAGCTTTTCTTGCCGCTTCCATTTCTGCTTGTTTTTTAGACTTGCCTTCTCCTATTGCTAATTTTTTATGATTACATTCTACTTGAGCTTCAAATGTCTTGTCATGATCTGGACCTGTTTCTCTTAAAATAGTATATTTTATTTCTACTTCACCATGTTCTTGTAATTTTTCTTGTAATACTGTTTTATAATCTTTTTGTCCAACATTTTTACTTGCAATTTCTATCTCACTGCTCAAATTTTTTATTATAAATTTTTGAGCCTCTTCTAATCCTCCATCTAAATAGATAGCTGCAATAACTGCTTCTACACTGTCTGCTAATATTGCTGGTCTATCTTCTCCACCTGATACTTTTTCTGATTTTCCAAGATATAAGAAATCACTAAAATTATGCATTTTTGCAACTTTATATAAACTTTTTTCACATACAACTGTTGCTCTAACTTTAGTCATTTCTCCTTCTTTTAAATTAGTATAATTCTTAAATAAAAATATACTTGATATAAATTCTAAGATACTATCTCCTAAAAATTCTAGTTTTTCATTACTTTCTACATTATGCTCATATGCATAAGATGTATGAGTTAACGCTGTTTTTAATAATTCTTTATTTTTAAATTCATACCCAATATTTTCTTCTAATCTATGCATTTTTTCACCACCTTTTTACAAGTCTATTATATACTATTTTGCATTTTTTTCAAGTTTTTTATTAAAAAAATATTGTATTTATGTAGATATAAATGATATAATGCTATTTGAAAGGAAAATTTTATGAATAAGAAAAATTTATATACGATTATAGGGATATTTATTGCACTATTCATTTTAGGTTTAATGATTTATCCAATCTTCTATAATTCAGATAAAAATGAAAATCTTAATACTAATGTAGTTGATAATTCTCAAACATCCCTTAAAAAAATTGATGTTTTATCTAACTTGTCTTTTTTTAAAATTTTAGTTGAAGACACAACGTCTACTGATGGTCCAAAATTTTCTGAAAAATTTGTTACTATTAGAGACGAAGAAATTGTCAAAGAATTACACGAAATACTTAGCACTGCTGAACTATATGAATCTGACGATGCAAGAGGATATGATACTCCAACAACAGCCATTTGCTATTTGGATGACGATACAATGTACAGTTTTTTTGTAGCAGAGCCTGACTTAATAGTTTTCTCAGATAATGACTATAATAAAATTATGTATAAATTAGATTCAGAATATAATATTGAAGAATTTTTGACTAAATTATATAATACAAATGTCAATTCATATAATTATTCTACATTTAGTAAAAATGGAAAATATGGAGTAAAATATTCTAATAAAGTAATTATAAATCCTGAATATGACTCTATAGAACTAATAAATCCAAAAATAGATGTTTTTGCAGTAACATTAGATAATGTAACAACATTTGTAGATAAATATGGTGAAAACCCTTTTCCTAATTTTACAAATATTGAACTTATTTCTGGAACAGGTGGAGGAGAATCATTATGGTATGAAAATGCTTTAAGATTTGAATCAGAGAATAAATTCGGTTTAGCAAGTTTAGACGGATCTATACTATTACCTGCTGAATATGATAAAATAGAGGCTCTAAACTATGTAAAAGATTATTTAATAGTATCTCAAAATGGTAAAGAAAAAGTTATAAAATTATTATCTTCAGGATATGAAGAATTAACTGGAGAATTTGATTCAATAAAAATTTTGGGAGCAGATTTAGAGTATACATCTAAAGAAAGTAAGTATTTGACTTCAAATTCTACTGTTATTGTTGGTATAAATAATGGTATAAGAGAACAATATTTTGAAATAGAAGAGCAAAAATAAGAACGAAGTACTTTTCATCTTCGTTCTTTTTTAATTATACATTTTCTTTTATGTAGTCAACTACATCTCCTACTGTAACAACTTTTTCA
>CAMEJH010000028.1 GCA_945919455.1 uncultured Clostridium sp.
CTGGTGTTACTCCAAGTGCATCTGTTGAGTTGAATATTGACATTGTTTCTTTATCATCTAATGGTATTTCAGTTGGTGCAATTCCTGTTAAGTCTTGTAACATACGAATTACTGTTGGATCATCATGACCTAGTATGTCTAGTTTTAACAAATTTCCATCTATTGAGTGATAATCAAAATGAGTTGTAATTATGTCTGATGTTGGATCGTCTGCAGGATGTTGTACAGGTGTAAATTCATATATCTCTCTTCCTTTTGGCACAACTATTATTCCTCCTGGATGTTGACCTGTTGTCCTTTTTATCCCTGTACATCCTATTGATAATCTTGCTATTTCCGCTTTATTTACTGGAATATGTCTTTCTTCAAAATATTTTTTTACATAACCAAATGCAGTTTTGTCTGCAACTGTACCTACTGTTCCTGCTTTAAAACATGTTCCTTTTCCAAATATTACTTCTGTATATTTATGAGCTTTTGCTTGATATTCCCCAGAGAAGTTTAAGTCTATATCTGGTTCTTTATCTCCATTAAATCCTAAGAAAGTTTCAAATGGTATATCCATTCCATCTTTTGCTAATTTATGTCCACATTTTGGGCAATCTTTATCAGGTAGATCAAATCCATTTCCTACACCATAATCTTCAAATTCTGAATATTTACAGTTTGGACACCTATAGTGTGGTTTTAATGAATTAACTTCTGTAATACCTGTCATATAAGCAACTAATGATGAACCAACTGAACCTCTTGATCCTACTATATAGCCATCTTCATTTGATTTCCACACTAATTTTTGTGCTATTATATACATAACTGAATATCCATTGCTTATTATTGAGTTAAGCTCTTTATCAAGTCTTGTTTGTACTATTTCTGGCAACGGATCTCCATATAATTCATGTGCTTTATGATATGCAATGTTTTTTATGTCTTCTTCACATCCAGGTATGTGTGGAGGACATTTTTCTGGAGATATTGGACATATTCTATCACACATATCTGCAACTTTATTTGTATTTGTTACTACTACTTCATATGCCTTTTCTTCGCCTAGGTAACTAAACTCTTGTAACATTTCTTCTGTTGTTCTTAAATACAAAGGCGCTTGCTCATCAGCATCTTTATATCCCTGTCCAGCTTCCAATATACGTCTGTAAACTTCATCTTGAGGATCCATAAAATGGACATCACAAGTTGCTACAACTAACTTATTTAGCTTTTCTCCAAGTTCTACTATTTTTCTATTTATATCTTTTAAATAATCTCTATCTGGCACAACTCCACTTCTTACTAAAAAGTCATTATTTCCTATTGGTTGAATTTCTAAATAATCATAGTCTCTTGCTATATTTTCTATTTCTTCATCAGATTTTCCTAACTCAATTGCTTGATATAGTTCTCCTGCTTCGCACGCACTTCCTAAAATAAGTCCTTCTGAATATTTTTTGTACAAACTTTTTAATATACGTGGTTTTTTATAAAAATAATCTAAATGTGACATAGATACCAATTTATATAGATTTTTTAAACCTACATAATTTTGTGCCAATATTATTGCATGATAAGTATTTAATTTTTTATATTCTTCTTTTTTAGCCTCTTCATCTCTTCCTAATGTGTCAATTTCTTCTACTCTAGTTACTCCTCTATCTTTTAACTTTTGTAACATAACATTAAATACTTTAACAGTAGTATCTACATCATCTAGAGCTCTGTGTGCAACTTCTACTACAATTCCTAATTCATCTGCAATTTTACCAAGTTTGTATTTCTTCATGTTTGGGAATATATCTTTTGCAAGAGTAAGAGTATCTATTACTGTATAATCGAATTCATATCCTAAGATTTTTGCATTGTGTTTTAAAAATCCTACGTCAAATTTTGCATTATGTGCAACTATAACTGAATCCCCTAAAAAATCTAAAATTTTAGGAAATACTTTATCTATTGTTTCAGCATCTTTTACCATATCATCTGTTATATTAGTAACTTCTACAACTCTTTGTGGAATTGGTTTTTCTGGATTTACAAAACAACTAAATTCATCAATAACTTCTCCATCTTTTACTTTCATTATTCCAACTTCTGTTATTTTTTCTGTTACAGCTGAAAAACCTGTTGTTTCTAAATCTAGTACACAATAAGTTGTGTCTATACTTTGTCCTTTTGGATTTGTTACTGAATTTTCTTTGTCAGGTGCTAAATATGCTTCTACACCATAGATTATTTTCATATCTGGATTATCTCTTCCTAGTAATTTATGTGCTTCTGGAAATGCTTGTACAACTCCATGGTCCGTTATTGCAATTGACTTCATTCCCCACTTCATTGCTCTTTTTATTAAATCTGTAGCTGATGTCATTGCATCCATTTGGCTCATTTTAGTATGCATATGTAATTCTACTCTTTTTACTTCGCTATTATCCATTCTAGTAACTTTTGGTAATGGTTCTGACATTACTATTGTATTTGCCATTATTGTTAGCTCATTTGAGAATGTATCCATTTGTGCTTTTCCTGCTAATTTTATTGCTGGTGAACTATTTAATCTTTTTATTATCTTTTTAGCATTATTTCCTGGTAAAAATGCCTTACATGTCATAGTACTTGATCCATCATATATATCTATGCTTAATATTACTTTTCCTGATTTTGTTTCTTTGTCCTCCATAGCCTGTATTTCGCCATCTATACATACATTTCCTGATTCTGCATTTAAATCCGCAATTTTTACAAGTGGTTCATTTATTGCCATTGATGATCCAAGTATTAATGGTGTGCTGTCATCTTCTTCTGGCAATGGTGGCAATCCTTCATCTGTTATTTCTGCTATAATGTTTGCCATAACAGTAATATCACCGGCATAAGCATCTAAACCTGCTTTTCCTGTTGTTTTTATTGCTTTTGCAGATTTTATCTTTTCTAATACTTCATTTCCTTCTTGAGCGTCTTTCGCAAAAGATTTACATGTTATAATTCCAGTACCATCGTATAATTCAAAAATTAGCATTCCTTTTCCTGTTTTTGTTTCTTTGCATTCACTGTTAACAATTCTTCCCTCTAATGTTATTCTTCCATCATTTGCTGTTATATCTTTTATTTTCATTTTCTTTTCTTTTGCTTTAGATAGCTTTCCAAATATAATATTATCCTGTGACATCTCCATTTCTGGCATATATCCTAATCCATCTTCAGGTGAAATTGCATAATCCGCATCATTATATGGTCCTTCTGGTATTGGTGGAATTTCTGTTCCAGCATATGCATTTTCTTCTTGATGTCTACCATCTTCTGCCATATATTGCTCATTTACATATTGATTTTCTTGATGCGTCCTTATTGCTATTCCTCTCATAGCTTCATGTACAGCTTGTTCTTCTATTTCTTTTGTTTTATCTTTAAAGGCTTGCATTTCTTTTTCTGTTATTTTTTCTTCAATATTTACTATATATTTTTTTCCAAATAAATTTTGAATTACATTTTCTAGCTCTCTATCTAGTTTTCTTGCTTTTAAGAAATCCGCACCTTTTATTTTCATATATACATTTATATTCTTGTCAGTCACTTCTACATTGCTTTTTAATAATAGTAATGGTCTCATTAATGGGTATTTATGTGCCATATAACATATTAAATTTTCCCATTCTACCTCTATACTTTTTAGTTTTACGCCATCTTCGTATTGTATAACCATATGTACTTGTCCAAATTGAAATCTCTCTCTTAAGAATTTTTCAAAGTACCATATTTCTTTTATTTCTATATATTCTTTTGAAGTCATATCTATTTCTAATGTATTTATCTTTTTTAATAAATTCATTTTTGTAATTTCTGCATCAGCTACATTGCTATTTGTTTTATAATCACTAAATATGTCTCCTATTTTTCTACTTTTATTTTTTACTTCTTCTGCCACGTTTTTTTCACCTTCTTTATAATTCGTAATTCAGGGTCGGTTCTCTTTTTGCGTTTTTTTCGCAATTTAGTACCAGTCTTTTTGTTTGTTATAGTATCATATTTCGACTATTTTTTCAATGTAAAAAAAAGAAAAAAATCTCTTATTTTTTGAGAGATTTTTTCTTTTGATAATTCTTTATTTATTTTGCTAACATTCCTAAATTTATCTTTACTTTTTCTATGTCTTCTTTTTTCGCATTTGTAAATTTCATAATTGTTTTATCATCTTGATTCAATTGTAACATATTTTTTATTATTGAGCCAAGTGTTTCTTGTATTCCTTTTTGCATTCCTTCTTTCATTCCTTCTTTTCTTCCTTCTTTTCTTTCATTATGAAATTCTTTTTTTAATCTTTCTGCTATTGTACTCATTTTTTCTTCACTCTCACTTTCTTCTATTAAATTTAATATTTCTTTTAATTTTTCTTGTTCTATATCTGCATATAAATAAACTACTAGTCTTTTTAGTTTATGTATTTTTTTATCATATTTTTGATTTTGTGCTATCATTTTTATACTTGTAAGTACTTCTTCATTATTTTTGCATTTTTCTAGTATCATCGCATTAGCTAATAATGTATTTTCTTCCAACAACTCTTCTACTTCATATTTGTTTATATCTATTAGTTTATATTTTATTTCCATTGTTTTATTAACATTCATTTCTTCTATTTGGCTTTCTACAAATGATGTTTTAGCTGTCCATTTCTTATTACCTGTATACAGTACAATTGGTATTACTATTGGATATTTATATGATGCTCTATTTATTTCTAGATCTTTTACTACATTTCTTATTATCTCTATGCAATAATTTAATACCCTATATGACATCGAGTAATCTACTTTTGTTTGGTGTTCAACCAAAAAATAAATCTCTTTTTCTTTTATTTTATATACTACATCTACTTGTTTATATTTAAAATCTTTTGTTATGAAATTCATATTATAAATTTCTAGTTCTTCTGGTTTAATTGAAAATTTTATAAAATGACTTATAAATTTCGCCATTTCTTCTTTGTCTTCTAATATCTCTTTAAAAATTTTATCGTGTTTTTTATCTCCTGTTTTCTTCTCTAATTGCCTTTCATCATCTTCTAAAGCATATTCTGAAGTATCTTCTGAAACATATAAAAATTTTTCTGATATTGACTTAATACTACTGTAATAACATAGATAGTCGTAATAGGTAAATTCGTATTTTTCTATAAATACCACCTCCTTTTGTTTTATTTTTTTATTAAATAGATTTAACTCAGAACTAATTGTTTGATATTCTAAAATTAAAATTTGAAATATATTACTAAAACTAGACTAGCTTTAGATAAAAAATAAATGCATACTAAAAATTCTTAGTACACATCTATATTAACATTTTTATTTGTTTTTTTCAAGTATTTTTTCTAATTTTTACCATAATTTAAAAGAGAGCCCACTATGACTCTCTTTCGTTTCTGTTCTTCTCTCTGTCTGAATGCTTTCCATCACTTCCCATAGGAATTGGATTATCCGGTTCTAACCGACAGATATACTCGCTTTCCATTGTAGAAGGATCTTGCTGCAATGTTGCCCAAATGCATTGACTACATTTGGTGTCTTTAGTAGGTAATAATGTCATAGATATCCTCCTTTTTTGCAGAAATTTATACTATAAGCGTATTTGTATTTTACCATATTTTTCCATATCAGTCAATAACAAATTATTACCTTGTAAAGTTTAAGGAAATTATAAATTGTACTTCTTGTCCATTTGCAGTATATGTTATTGTAAATTTACATGTACATGTTGTTGTTAAAGAATTGAATTTTACTCCTGTGAAATCTGCAGTGAAAGTTCCTGTTTCTCCAGTTTGAAGTGTTGTTGTTACTGTAGTTGTAGGTCTGTTTGGCATAAATGTTGTATTTCCACTTACTTCGTAAGTTACTGTTCCATTTGTATATGTATATCCACTATTATTCATAAAATCCAGTTGAATATTCATTTTTCTTGGCTTTCCTGTTGAAGTAGTTGGTTTTAGATCAACATTTACTGTATTTCCATCTATTGATTGACTTACAATTTGTAATACATTGTTATCTACCGTCATTGATACATAATCAGTACCTCCTGGTGTTGTTGGTATATCTATTGGCAAATCTGTATCAGATTTTTTGGCTGTAGCAGTTGCTTGAATAGTTAGAGTTGTCGAAAACATAGAATATCCTACCCCAAAGAATAGCATTATTATTATTGCAATTACGATTATAAAAAAATTCGAGATAATTTTTCCTCTTTTTATTTTATATTTTTTATTCATTAGTTTTCCTTCACTTAAAATATTTAAATAATTCCATTTTTTCTATTGGCATAATACTATCATATTACATATATTTTTTCAACATTAATATTCATAAAAAAAGAAACAACCTCTCTTGAGATTATTTCTTTAATATATATCTGTAAGTTACCCCATGGCTCATAACTGTAAACCATGCCTCATCATTACGAGGTGAAATCCAATATAATATTGGTTTGAATAGTTCTTCTGAAACTTTGAAAATTTCTCCAAAATCTTTTACATCAACAACATTTGTTGTATCAACTTCGAGTTTGCTACTTACTTGAACTATCTTATCTTGACATAGACGTAAAATTCTATTTAATTCTTGTCTAAATTCATTTCTTGTCTTGTTCATTGCAACAGTCTTAGTTGTAATATAATGTAGTGCTAAAATTGAAATTACAAAGAATATTGCACTTATAACTTTTGATGCTGTGCTTGCTCCTGTTTGATGTTCAATTTCTTTAGAGATATATTCTGTATCTTCTTTGTTATTTTCACCTTTAATAGTTGTTGTTTTCTTTCCAACATCAATTGCTAAACTTGATGTATATTTATTTGCTACTTGTTCTCCATCAATTTCTGTATTTGTTTGAACCTCTAAAATTACATTATATGTTGTATCAACACTTATTCCTATTTCTTGTTCAAAATCTTTTACTAATTTGTTTTGTTCTTTTAAGTCTAATGGAATGCTTTCTTTTATTTCAAAATTTTTGTCTATTACAGTATTTTCTGTTTGTTCTTTTAATGTATATTGTTTTGTCCAAACTTTTTGTTCTTCTCCATCTCGTGTATATACTCCACTTAGAACTCCTTTTATACTATATGTGTATTTTATAGTTGATTTTTCATCAGAAGTATAATTATAATTCAAATCTAGATTGATTTTGTCTATCAAATCTGTTACATATGCTGTTTCATTCATTCCTAATGTATTTTCTTCTATATATTTGTTTGGCAGTAAATTTACTTGATATCCATAGTTGAATTTATTTGTATATTTATATATTTCTTCTTTCGTTTTGTTTGTTTTTCCTCCTAAGAATGAGCCAAAAAGAGTAGCAGATGATATGGCAAACACAATACTTGCTATAGCAATGTAAAAATATCTTGTTGATTTACGCATTTTGATTTTTTTAACTGCTCTCATTTTATCCTCCTTCTTTAGTTTTTAATTTCCTGTATTTACATTAACCTGTTCTTGTACACTTAAGTTGTGTAGCCAAATTGCTGGAAATCCTAGGAATCTTACTTTAAATATTACTTTTCCTATTAATTGTTCTTCTGATACTGGTTCACTGTCTTCTGTATTGTTATTATCTCCTTTTGTTATAAATGTAAACTGGCCATTTTTCTGAGTTTTGCTTTTTATTCTATGAATTACAGTATATCCTTCCATTTGATATTCTATAATGTCTCCTTCTTCTACGTCATTTGCTTTACATTTTTTAATTACTGCTACATCACCTACATATAGTTCTGGTTCCATACTTCCTGTTGCTATTGCTATTGGCTTTATTGGAAATATTCCTATCGCAAACCAGATAGCTAATACTATGCATATTGTAAGTGGTATGATATTTCTTGGATCTGAATTCATTAATTTTTCTTTTGTTCTGAATATATCTTTTTTATTTTTTTCATAGCGTATGTATAAAAATAATATTAATGGTATTACACTGTCTATTATTGCAACCATTATCCATGGTGCATTTGGTAATATTGGTGATAACCATAAATAAAGGTTAGTTCCTAGTTCATAAACCATTGCTGGTAAATAGTTTGAATTTATTGCTGTATATGAATATAATAAGTTTTTCATTATAAGTGGTAATATTATTTGTGCTACTGTTTCCATTATAAATAATGGTGTTATTGTTGCTGTTACTATTCTTCTTAGTCCCATTTCTAGTATTACATAAACTACTGATATATATACAGCTACCTTAATTTTGTCTTTTTCGTATACATTGTTTATTAATCTATATCTTATATATTCTTTTGCAATTATTACTGTTGCAAATATCCATAAGTTTGTTATTATTCCCACTAATGTTCTTGAATATGGGTTCTTTCCAAAAGTAATAAATAGTCCTGATATTAGATAAATTATTATATATGCTAGGACTGCAATGAATGAATATGAAATTATATCTTTTTTTAATTTTTTTACTTCATATGACTTTCCTAACATAGTTTTTAAGAATATTGCTATTCCTATCCATATTATTGGATTTATTATGTATAAGTATATTTTATTTATTTTTATTGATAAATAAAATTCTGCAAATAAGCCATATGCTAGCATTGCTAATATAATTATTATTGTTGCTTTTTTGTTTTTTTGCATAATTACCAGTTCTCCACTCTATATTGTTTTTCTTTCTTTTGTTGTTTTAGAACTTGTGTGTTTGAGAAATTAGGATTTTTTTACCATTTTGAAAAATGGTTTTAAAAGGCAATATGGTTATGCTATTGCCTTTTATTCTTTATTGAAAGTTTTGTGTTCCTGTGAAGTTTCCTACTCCATCTTGTGCATAATCAAATGTGATTGTGAATGTTGCTTCTTCTGCTGTGTCAAGTGAATTTACTGCTGTATCCCATTCAACAGTAAATTCAAATGTTTTTGATTCCCCTGCTGATATATTTCCATCAGTTATTGTTGGAAGTTTTAATTGGATTGCTTTTCCTGTATTTTGATAAAGTGTATCAGATACTTTTGTCATTCCACTAACATTAAAGTTTTTTAATGTTGCATCTACTGAACCATTATTTGTTATAACGGCTTTTATTTGTGCTCCATCACCTGGTGTAGCTAGATTAACCTTTACTGTAACTGATGTATCTGTGTGTGATACTGTATTTGCCTCTGTACCAGTTACTATTGAGTTCGTAATAGTAGCATCTGTAAATTTAACATCCCATTTTCCAGATGCATTTGCTGTACCTGAAATTGTTAATGTTTGACTAAAAGCTGCATAACCAACAGCTAATGCTAATAGTAATACGATTAATACTATAGCTACGTAATTCTTCTTAGATTTTTTCATAAGAATATCCCTCCTAATTATATTTTCTCATCTACAATTTTAACATTTTCGAGTCTTTTTTACAATAAAACTTATATTATTTTTCTATTACATTTATGTTACAAAAATATGACAGAATGTAACAATATTTTAATTTTATTGTAATAGATTTATGTCTCTATTTATGCTATCATTATATGTAGTATAATTATAAGGAGAATTACAAATGTTAAAAGATTTAGTTACAAGTAAAAATTATTTAAATAGTTTATTTACAGAAAAAGACTTTGATTTTATAAACAGTTTTGATAACGAAATTGCTGAAATCAATTCAAAAATTTCATATCAAGAAGGAATAAGAGATAAAATTGTACAATTTATAAGTTCAATTGCAGATGTTTTAAAATTAAATGATCCAGAAATAGATAATCTAGAATTATATAAATTAAGTGATGAAGTTACCAAAATATTTGAACTAATAAATACAAATATTCAGCTACTTTCAGATTTAGGTAATCAATTAAATTCATTAGACTCTGAAGTTGTAACTTTACTTTTAGATGTTGAAAAAGCAACTTATACAGAAGAATATTATGAATCAAGCGTTCAAAAAATAAAAGCAAAAATAGATGATTACTCTTTCTTTTTAAAAGAGACAAGTCAAAAATTATCTAATAACAATACAAAAATTGATGCATTTTTATCTGACCCAAATGTAATAAGATATTTAGATGGATTTAATATAAATATTAATAATCAATCTTTTTACAATACAAGTAAAGTTGATACTCCTAGAGTTACTAAATATGGAAATAATGAAAAAGATAATAATGTTTTAATAATTTCAGAAAAAGATAATAAAGTATTTTTACCTTATAGAGTTGAAGAAATAAATGATTATTTAGAGCAATTTCCAGACCAATATAGCTCATTTGAAAGTGTAGTTGCAAAAGAATATATATTACCATTAAACTATTATATGTCACATCCTGTTCTTTCAAGATTTAGAGAAGCATATTCTTTATGCAGGGATAGAGAAGCAAAACCTGTTTGGGAAAGCTTAAAATATGGTATGGATATGATGTTTAATAGAAGATTAAACCCTGCAATTATTGCAGCTTGTAAAACTCAAGATCAGCTATCTAATTATTTAAATTGTTTAGAGAAAAATGACTTGAAGAGTTTCACTGATTTTGAAATAAGATTTGAAATGAACCCACTTTAAAAAAATACATAAAAAGATAGATATATAACTATTGAAGTAAGCAAAAGACAATCGGGAATGACCCTAGCTATGTTTTTTGCACGGAAATAGTTATATATCTATCTTTTTTAATTTTTTTATTTTAGTGCGTTGGTTATGAGTCTATCTAATAATTCTGAGTATGATATTCCAACCGCTTCAAATAATTTTGGATACATACTTATTTTTGTAAATCCTGGCATTGTATTAATTTCATTTATAAAAATTTTATTTGTTTCTTTTTCAATAAAGAAATCTACTCTTGCTAAACCTTTTCCATCAATTGCTTTAAATGCTTTTATCGCCAGTTTTCTAATTTCTTCAATTTGTTCTTGTTCTATTTCAGCAGGTATTACTGTTCTGGATTCTGGTATATTATATTTTGCATCAAAACTATAAAATTCCTCTGCTGATAGTATTTCTCCAACAGTTGATGCTTTTATTTCATCTCCATCCAAAATAGCACATTCTACTTCTCTTCCTTCAACTCCTTGCTCTACTAAAATTTTGCAGTCATATTGTCCTGCATATTGTATCGCCATTTTTAATTCATCATTGTTTGTAGCTTTTTTTACTCCTACTGATGAACCTGAATTTGATGGCTTTACAAACATAGGAAATTTTAGTTTTGAAGTAATTTTGTCTATTTGTAATTCTTCTTCATCAAAGTTTTCATTTAACATTATATATGTATCATCTTTCTTTTTTATATACACATATGGAGTTTGTGGTATACCTGCTTTTTCAAATATTATTTTGGTATAAACTTTATCCATTCCTACACTTGATGCTAATACTCCACATCCCACATATGGAATTTTAAGCATTTCCATCATTCCTTGTATTGTTCCATCTTCTCCACCTAATCCATGCAATACTGGGAATACTACATCTAGTTCTTTTAAATACCATACTAAATTGCGTATTTCTTCTTTTTGCTCTCCTTCACATTCAAACCATTTACCATACTTATTAATAAAAATATTATGTATTTCATATTTATCCTTATTTAAATTTTCTATAACAGATTTTGCAGACATCTCTGATACTTCATGTTCAGTAGATATGCCTCCATGTATAATTCCTAATTTTATCATTTTATCCCCCTTATCATATATATTTATTTTTGTTTGATTTTATTACTTTTGTATTTTATTGTCAATATTCTTTTATTTATTATCCAAATATGGTAATACTTCACTTAATATTTTTCCTCCTACAGGTGCCGCAACACCACCTCCTTGGTGGCCTCCTTCTCCTGTTGGATTATATAAAGTTATAAGTAGTACTATGTATGGATTATCTGTTTCTGCTACTCCGCAAAATGATGTCACATATTTTCCTGTATTAACTCCATCCTCTGATGTTCCTGTTTTTCCGCCAACATTATATCCTGCAACTCGTGCATTCTTTCCAGTTCCTTCTGATACAACACTATTCATCATACTAAGAACTTTTTCTGCATTTTCTTTTGATATTATTTGTTCTCCTGTTTCTATAGGCATTTCTGTAACTTCTCCTGTAACACTGTTTTGTATACTTTTTACTATTCTAGGTTTTATATATACTCCTCCATTTGCAATTGAAGCAACAGCTGTTATCATTTGAAGTGGAGTTATTTCAAATCTCTGTCCAAAACTTATAGTTGCTAACTCTACTGGTCCAGCCTTTTCCTCTTTTACAAATATGCTGTTTGCTTCCCCGGGTAGTTTAATTCCTGTTTTTGAAAATAATCCAAATTTTCGTAAATATTCATAATATTTTGTAACACCTATTTTCTGTCCTAAACCTATAAAAACTGGGTTACACGAATTCATTAGCGCTTGCCTTAAGCTTTCTGACCCATGTGGTCTATAATATCTCCAGCACCTTATTCTAGTTCCAGCAACCTCTATTCCCCCTGTGCAACAAAATTGCCCAGCTTCGTCAATATTAGTAACAATCCCTTCTTGCAATGCAGCAGAGGCTGTTACGGTTTTAAAAACAGATCCTGGTTCATATGTATCAGAAATTGCTTTATTTCTCCACATTCCTTGTAATGCTGTCGTTTTATCTTTTTGGCTCATTCCTTCCCATGCAGATTTTAATTCATCTGTATACGGTTCATATGGAGTATTTAAATCATAACTTGGATATGTTGCCATTGCTAATATATCTCCATTTCTTGGATCCATTGCTATAACACTTCCTCCATCTGTACAAACATTATCTATGCATGCTTCTTCCAAATACTTTTCTACTATTGATTGAATTGTCATATCTATAGTTAATATTAAGTTATTACCATCAATAGCCGCAATATATTCTTCTACACCCAAGCTCTCTCCTGCTGCATTTGTTTGTCTTTCAATTCTTCCATTAGTTCCTTTTAATTCTTCATCATATTTTGCTTCAATTCCATCTAGTCCTTGATTATCACTTCCACAAAATCCTATTACTTGTGCCGCCAAATCTCCATAAGGATAATATCTTTTTGAATCTTCATCAATATTAATGCCTGTAGTTATTCCTGTTTCTTCCATCCATTTTCTAAGTTTATCTGTTCTTTCTTTATCAACCTTTTTGGCTATAATTTCTATAGAACTCCTTTTGCTTACTTTTTTAATTACTTTTTCATAATCTAATTCTAATATTTCACTTAATGCTCTTGCTACTTTTTCTTTATTTTCTTGAGGTATATTTGTAGGATTTACGCTTACTGATTCTACGCTTGAACTTACCGCTAATATATATTTTCCTGTACTATCATATATTGTACCTCTTTTAGCAGTAATATTTCTGCTTTGCGCTTGCTGGCTACTTGCCATATGACTTAGTTCTGGTCCCCATATAAATTGAATATAGCCTATTCTTGTTGTTAGCAATATAATAATTACAATAGCTATAAATAATGCATTTCTCATTTTCTTTTTGTTAGATAATGATATTGGCATAAAATCACCCTTTTAATTTTATGCTTTATTACTTAATAATAAAACCAAAAAGATATATAACTATTGAATCAGAACAAGACCTATAGGAAGACCCCCACTATATATTTAACGATAAAATAAAAAATAATATATAACCATTGAAATGGTCAAAGACCTATAGGAAGACCCTAGCTATCTCTTTAATAAAAAATAAAAAAGATATATAACTATTGAAATAGAACAAGGCCTATAGGAAGACCCCAGCTATGTTTTGTTCATGAAATAGTTATATATCTTTTTTATTTTTTATTTTACTCTAATCCAAAACTTACTCCAAGTGCATTATTTAATTGATTAATTATATTAGTATCATCTATATGGCCTATCTTTTCTTTTAATCTACTTTTGTCTATAGTTCTAATTTGTTCAGCTAATACTACTGAATTACTCTTAAGTCCACTTGTATTTTCTCCTAATTCTATATGTGTTGGCAACTTTGTTTTATTGGTTTGGGACGTTATGGCTGCAGCAATTACAGTTGGACTATACTTATTTCCTAAATCATTTTGTATTATTAAAACAGGTCTAATTCCTCCTTGTTCTGAACCCACAACTGGACTTAAGTCTGCATAAAACATATCGCCTCTTTTTATTACCATTTTCTTCACTCCTAAAATTACTATATTTTAAGTCTATTTATTCGTATCTTTAAACTTAGTTATGAAGTAAAGTCAATAGTTTGTTACAATTACATATTTTATAAAGTGTACAATCATTACTTTGTACTATTTACCTTTACCTCATTATATAATATGTAAATTGTCGTTTTTTGTTTGTTGTCCTTTATTTCCATTTGCGTTGGATTAAATGTTTTTTTATCTATGTGTAAAATTTTTTCTTGTATGTAAATATTTTCTATATTGCTATTTGTTTTCATTAATACTTCAGAATCTTTTTCTTCAAATTTAGAATTTGAATCTTGTTTGTAATCTTCTATAAAACTATGTAAATCTAAACAATTATCTCCTAAGTAACTATAATTTTCTAGTATTGTTTTCAAATTCAAATTACTATTCTCTATTTTTAGATTTGTTCCATCATTTTCTAATTTTACTCCTGCTATATTGCTTGGTTCTATTACTTCTTGCGTGCATATATTAGGTGCTTGATAAGTTTGTTTCAAAATATATTTATTACTGTTTTTATTACTTGTAACTGTAACTGTTATTTGAGCTTCATATGAACTAATGTTTAAAATATAATCTACGATTTCTTGACTATTTTTATTATTTCCAATTTTTAAATTTTTAACACTATTTTTATAAAAAAACAAAATTAAAATTCCAATCAAAATTATTATTAACAGTATCAACCAATATTTCTTTTTCATATTGCCTCCTAAAAATATATTAAAAAAGATATATGTTATCATATATCTTTTTATAATTATATTTTATTGATTTTTATTTTAGACTATAAAAATATTCTTCAATTTTATTCATCAATTCTTCTTTATTATTAATATTATTAATTTCATTTCTAAAAGAGCTCGAATCTTTTAAGTTTTTTGTATACCAAGCTATATGTTTTCGCATTTCATTAATAGCAACCATTTCACCTTTTTCTTGTATATCTAACTCAATATGTTCTTTTAAAATTTGATATTTTTCTTGAATGGTAGGCTTATTCATTTTCTGTCCATTTTTTAAGTAATATTGTATTTGTTCAAATATCCAAGGATTTCCCATTGAGCCTCTTCCTATCATTATTCCATCAACACCTGTATATTCAAACATATTTTTTGCACTTTCTTCATCTACAATATCACCATTTCCTATTACAGGAATATTTACACTTTCTTTTACTTTTTTTATAATATCTAAATCTGCCTTTCCACCATAAAATTCATCTCTTGTTCTTCCATGTATTGTTATTGCAGATATACCATTTTTTTCTGCAATTTTAGCCACTTCACATGCAACTATGTTTTTATTATCCCATCCTTTTCTAAATTTTAATGTTACTGGTACTTTTGAATTTGTAACAACTGCTTTTATTATTTCTTCAACTTTATTTAAATCTAATAAAAGTCTACTTCCATCTCCATTTTTAACTACTTTTGGAGCAGGACATCCCATGTTTATATCCACGATATCTGCAAGATTACTAACATATTTTGTGGCAAATCCCATTGTCTCTGGATCACTTCCAAAAATCTGCATGCTAATTGGATGTTTTTCTCCTTCTGTTTTTAAAAGTTTCTTAGTTTTTTCATCACCATAATATAAAGCTTTCGAACTCACCATTTCTGTACACACTAAACCTGGATTAAATTTTTCAACTATAATTCTAAAAGGCAGGTCTGTTACGCCTGCCATTGGAGCTAATATTATATTATTCTGTAATTCTACATTTCCTATCTTCAATTCATGTAAGTACATTTGTCTTCTCCCAATATTCTATTAAAATGCGATATTTCCGAAAATTCAAATATCACTATTGAGTAAGGTCAAGACCCTTAGGGATGACCCCAGCCATGTTTTGACCACGAAATAGTTATATTTTAATTTTTGGAATATATTATTTTAACTATTTATTAAACATTCCATTTTTTCTCTGACTACTAATATTCAATAATATACCAACAAATATGAAACTAGTCATCATAGAACTTCCTCCATAGCTTACAAACAGTAACGGCACTCCAGTTATAGGTAATAATCCCATTGTCATTCCTATATTTTCTAAAGTATGGAATAAGAATATTCCTGCAATTCCTGTTGCTACATATGCTCCCGCTTCGTCTTTTATACCTTTTGCCACCTGAATAGCCTTTGTTATTATTACTATATTTAATATTATCACACTTCCTGCTACAATAAATCCCATTTCTTCCCCTATTACTGAAAAAATAAAATCTGTTGTTTTAGGATATAAATACCCTAATTGAGTTTGATTTCCTTCTAATATTCCCATTCCTGTAATCTGTCCTGCTCCAATAGCTAATTTGGATTGTAAAACATTATATCCTTTTCCTCTAGGGTCTGCTTCTGGATTTAAATATGTATCTATTCTAGCTTTTGCATGTTCTGGGAGTAAAAATTTATATGTAATTGGTACTGCTACTAATATTATTGCAAATGCTGTTATTATATATTTTTTATCAATTCCTGCAACAAAAATCATTAAAACAACTGCCATAATATATGCAGATGCAGTTCCGTAATCCGGTTCTAATATTATTAGTATCAAAGGTACAGCAATAATTGCTACAATAATTGCTAATTTAGAAATTCTATTTATTTCATCTCTTCCTTTTCTCTGAATTATTGACATTATATATGATAAAAATAGTATTATAAATATCTTTGACATTTCTGCAGGTTGAAATGAAAAAAGGTCATCTCCTATTATGAACCAACTTCTTGCACCATTTACAGGTTTGGTAAACAAAACTGCAATTAGTGCTATTATAGCAAAACCATACAATATAGGAGATAATTTAATAATAATCTTATAGTCAATTAACATTACTATAAACATTATTACAATGCTTATCCCCATCCAAATTGCTTGTTTTTTAAATTCATCTAAGCCAGAATCATATGATGCAGAAAATAGTGCAACTAGTCCAATTCCACATAGTACAATTGCACATAATGGTATCCACCATTCTATTTTTCTTAAATTCTTTATATTCATCTAATCACTCTTTTTTATAAGATTCTTAACTTTCTGTTTCTTCACTGATTTTAGTCTCTTCAGCCTTTTCTACATTTTGTGTTTCTTCTTGTTTTGATTCTTCTTGTTTAGCTGTTTCTTTTTCACTACTTGTTTCAGTTTTAGTTTCTTCTACTTTTGCATTTTTTCTAGCCTCATCTTTTATATTTAGTATAGGAATATTTGCATACAATGCTGGAGCTCCATTTGTTCCATCAGTATTTTCTTTATTAGTAAGCCTTACATCCATGGCTCCTTCGTCTATATCTATATATTTTTTTATTACTTCTATTATTTCTTGTTTCATCAAATCTAAAAAGTCTGCAGAAACATTTGCTCTATCTTGCATCAGCACTAAGTGTAGTCTTTCTTTAGCAGCATCCTTAGATTTTAATGTTTGGTCTTCTTTTTTTGTCATCTTTCTCAAAAAATTCATTATGCTTTCAAACATTATTTATTACCCTCCAACTTTTGTTTATT
>CAMEJH010000029.1 GCA_945919455.1 uncultured Clostridium sp.
TCTGGTTTTGTTTCTTCTGGTTTTGTTTCTTCTGGTTTTGTTTCTTCTGGTTTTGGTTCTTCTGGTGCTGGTTCTTCTGGTCTTTGTCCTCTAAATTCAATTTCTAGTTTATTTAAATATTTTTCATTTGTTTCTATATCTGTTGCTACTATTTCAAAGTAACTATGTTTTCCATTATCTTTTTTAAAGCCATTATTTGCTATTTCAAGTAAATAAATATATGTTTCATATGTTCCTTCTTGAAATCTATCCACATATTCAAATTGACCTAAATTCTCCATTTTTATATTTCTTCCAACATATTCTTTAGTACACAACATAAAATATTTTCCTTTATAGTCAATTGTGTTATCTACTATACAGTACCAATCTCCATAATCGCCTCCACCATCTAGGTATCTGTGCATTTCGTCATAACTAGTATATTCTTCTATTATATTGAAACAGTCAACAATTCCTGTTGTATAACCGTTTTCATCTTCTTTCATTTGATATATTGAATTTTCAAAAGATGTTACTTCGTTTCCTTGTAATGAATTTTTCACTTCAAAATTTCCTGTTGCATAAACTCTTGAACTATAAAAAATGATAAATAGCATTATAAGCATTGTAAATAATATACTATATCTACTTTCCCCCCTTTCTTTTGCAAGGTAAAACATACTTTTTCCAACATTTTCCCTCATTTTACTACTCCTTTCTTTTATTTTATGTTTCATATATTATCATATTTCGAAAAAATATGCAATACTTTTGTCTTTCTTTTTGTCTGGTATTAAAATAACTTTTTTCGTGGCACAATAGTATTGAGGTGGTAAAAATGTTTGAAATAGGAAAATACAAAGATAGTAACGTCAAATTATCAATAAGACTTCCAGAAAGTATAGATAACACGTTAAGAAGAATTGCAGAAGTAGAAGATATGAGTTTCAATAATGTTCTTGTTAGTTGCATAAAATATGCACTTGATAATACAGACTTAACAAAATATGAAATAAGCGAAAAAAAGTAGGATTTATTCTCCTACTTTTTCTAATTCCTTATTAAATTTATAAAATGTCGTTCTTTTTGTATTTGTATTTATCATTGTTTGGTTTGCAGTTTGTTCTCCATTCTTCCACTTTTTCCATTCCTCTATAAATTGTTGTGTTATTTCTGCTTTTGGTCTGCCTAATTCCTTTCCCTGTGCCTTTGCTACTGCTATTCCCTCTGCTTGTCTTTTTCTTATATTACTTCTTTCTTGCTCTGCTACAAATGAAAGAACTTGTAATATTAAATCACTTATAAAAGTTCCTAATAAGTCTTTATACTGTGTTGTATCAAGTAAAGGCATATCAAGTACTCTTATATCTGCTTTACATTCTGTTGTAAGTTCTTGCCACTCTTTTGTTATCTCCTTGTAGTTTCTTCCTAACCTATCAATAGAATGTAGTACAAGCAGACTATTTGGGCTATCTTTTAGCATTCTCTTTAAGGTTTTATATTCTGCTCTGTTAAAATCTTTTCCACTCTGTTTATCTATAAAAATTCTTTCTTGTGGTATTCCAATTTCTAGCATTGCTTGTATTTGCCTATCTTCGTTTTGTTCCTTTGTACTAACTCTTACATAACCATACTTTTTTTGTTCTTCCATTTTTCTTCCCTCTTTCTTAATTTCTGTACTTATTATATATAATATGTTTGTAAAAGTCAATACTTATTTGCGAATATTCGTAAAATATTTTTGTATATTTTTCGAACAGTATTTTTTATTATTTTTGTATGTTCGTAAAGGTATAGAATTACGAATACTATTTTTAGGCACAATTCTGTGAATAGGGCTTATATATTATTATATTACCCATAGTTTTTTCTATATCACACTACTGCTTATATGATAAAACTTGCAAATGCAAGACGATAACTAATTCAAAAGCATTTGTAATTCAATACAGCCTAGCCCCTATTCTTGTTATAGTGCAATATACATCTCTCTTACCTATAATCAGCTAAACACCTTTTGAAAGTAACGCATAAGTCTAATATAGTAAAACGCGCGAAAAAGTAAGATATTTGATTTTCGTGCGTTTTAGCCTACTATATTTTTTGACTTTAATAATTTATTTTCTTGTTTTTTACTTTCTAATTTTTATTTTTTTCTGTAACTTAAATTATAATAATAGTCTTTGTTATTTATTTACTTATATGTATTAAGTATTTTTTTAATCTTCAATTTTTTTATAATAAATGGGTGCATTTTGTACCAGACTTTGTCTTTTGTTTTTGAATAGTTGTTTTTCCCAAAACATTGCCCCTATTAGCAATTATATTCGTGGTGGTGGACTATAACCATTATATCTGCTCTTAATTGCTCAAATGCTATTCTAAGCGATTTTATTTGTTGTCTTTGTAATTCTTGTTCTTTAATAATTTGTATTAGTAAATTCCTTTCTTGCTCATTATCTTGTAATGGTATTTTTATATTCATTGTTCTTGAAATACTATTCTCTATTACTCCTTTTATTTGTTTATCTAGTGTATTCATTTTGTACATAACCCCTTATGCTCAATTACTCTTAATTGTTTATTTATTTCTTCAATATATTTTTCTATTACACACAATGCCTGTAATTGCTTTGGCTTGGACAAATTATATGTACCATTAACAAACATATAAATCGTAGTTGGGGTTCGTTCAATTGCTCTTGCAAGTTTTGCATAACTTAACCCATAATCTTCTCTTGCGCTTTTAATTCTTTCAATTACTTTTTCTTTTTCTAAATTCATATTTTTATATCTCCTTTTTCTCAAAATGCAAGTGTTTACTTGCTCATAGCTTATGTATTAATGATATATAGTAACTTCATAAAAAAAATTCCAAATATTTGATTTTCACGCGTTGTAAAAAGGGTTATATTTCTCTTTTTATTATAAAATAGCGCGAATTGAATTACAAATATTTAATTTTTTTGGCGCGCTTTTATATATTTTCCGCTTCTTTTCCTATTTTTATTGTTTTTTAGTGGTGTATGTTCTATTTTAGTGTGATTTTCACTACTCAAAAAGCCTTGTCTTTGTAAGAAAATTTTATGTTTGCTTTATATTTTAGTGGAAATACCACCAAAATAGCGTGTATTACGCTTAATTCTTAGAGTTTTTATTTCTATTTTAGAACTTATAACTCTACAATAGTGTATTTTGTCGAATTTTCTGCTAATATAATGTCATATTTTGTAGAAAGGATATGATATTATGAAAATTGTACTTGATACAGTTACAAAACAAGCAATTTGCCCACCTGAATTTTTCGATAGTGTTAGAAAAATAAATGATGCCAGCGAATTAACAGAAAGTTCAAAAAAAGTAACTTCTGAAGACTATTTACAAAAGATTATAAGAGAATGTTCAAAAGTTATAGTAAACAAAAGTGATATAACTAAAAAAAGAACTTCAAAAAAAAAGTAAAATCGACTACTTCTTCGACAATAAATAAAGTTGGAAGTATAGTAATTGAGCCTATTACAGAAGAATAATATATATATCAAGAGGTAGGCGTTTGCGCCTATCTTTATTTTTAATAAAAAATGTAGTAAAGGAAATAATACAATGAATTGTAATGATATTATTAAAAGATTACGAGCGCAAAACCTATATACACAAGAATTTGTTGCAAATGAATTAAATATATGCCAACGAACTTATTGTGATTATGAATTGCGGTTATACTCGAATTCCTATTGATAGCTTAATAAAATTAGCAAAATTATATAATGTAGATATGAACTACATAACAGGTGTAAGCAAAATTCTTAATTGCTATCCCAAAGAGTAAAGTTATATGGTTTGCGCGCGAAAAGGTCTTTATATTCGATTTTCGCGCGTTTTTTCATACATATATTTACTTATTTAAGGTTACTCTAATTTCATCATCAAAAAACATTTCTATTGTTTTTTTATTATAACTAATTCCCATTTTATATAAAAAACTTATATTAAATTCAAATTTTATTTGTCCATTGTTTATTTCTAATATACCAATATTTTTATGATATACACATCTTGCATTTATTATTTTTAATTTTGCAATTATAGTTCCATTTAAGTGCATTGTAATATCTCTTTTACTAAAATCTTTCAAATATTTTTCAATTTCTTGTTCTGTTATTTTTATCATTTTTTACCACCCTTTCTATGCTCTTTTTAAATTCATTAATGGAGAATGCTTTTGATATTGTTTCCTTAAATCGTCTGTTCCTAAATCCAAATAACATTCTTCTGTTACTTTTACACTTGAATGCCCCAAAATTTTTGAAAGTGTGTATATATCTCCACCATTCATAAGAAATCTTTTTGCAAAATTATTTCTTATCAAGTGTGGGTGTATCTCTTTGTTGCCAATTCTTTCTCCATAATTTGTAAAATTGCTTTCAAAACTTCTTTCTAATAATTGTGAGCCTTTTATTGTACAAAAGCAAAATTCACTTTCCTTATATCTATCTCTATATTGTAACCACCTTTTCAATTCTGTTGCCATTTGCATAGAAAAAAATACATATCTGTCCTTCTTACCTTTTGTGTTCTCTGCTGGTAAAAATATTGTTCTTTCATTGAAATTTATATCTGTTTCATCTCTTATCATTAAGCATTCCCCTATTCTCATTCCTGTATCAAATACAAGTTGTGTTATTACATAATCCCTATATTCGTGAAACTTTGATAAATCAAAACATTTTAATAGATTATTAAAATCTTTATCATTTAAATAACCTTTCGCTTTTCGTGGTATTCTTAAAGGCTTAATTTTTTTCATAGGGTTTGTCTTTATTAGCTTATTTTCATACATATAGTTAAAATATACCCTTAAATTTCTTGTGTAATTATTAACTGTTGCTAAACTTACTTTTTTTCCAAAATCTTGCCTATTTTGTGGGTGATTATACCTTTTTGTGTTATCATCTGCAACTACTGTATATTTTCCCCTTTGTTTTACATTTGCAATATAATCTGCAATAGTTTTTTCTTTTACTTGCTCTGTTCTTGTAATATTGCATTCATCTTGTAAGTACCTTATAAAAAGCTTTAATGTTTGCTCATAACTGCCAATTGTTTTTGTAGATAAGCCTTTATAATCACAATAGCTTATAAAGTCATCTACTTCTAAATCAATTTTTTCCATAATAAAAAACCTCCAATTTTTATTGATATTATTTTCATAAACTACTTGAAAACAATGACCAATAAATTTTGGAAGTTTATTGCATTCAACTAAAATGGTTTGTTGCATTTGGAGAAGATTTTTCACAAATTCCAGTGCAAGTAATACCTATAAATTTTAATTTATTGTTATTGTCCAATTTATAAAAACCGCTTCTAGAAAGGCTTTGTGTATTTCTTATGCTGATTTTAGTTCAAGCCTTAGCTTATCAGCAATCATTGCTATAAATTCTGAATTTGTTGGTTTTCCTTTTGCTGCTGAAATTGTATATCCAAAGATATTCTCTACAACATCCTGCTGACCTCTTCCCCAAGCAACTTCTATTGCATGACGTATGGCACGTTCTACACGAGATGGTGTAGTTGTAAACTTATCCGCAATTTTAGGATATAAACTCTTTGTAATTTGATTAATTACATCAATATCATTTACGACCATAATAATTGCTTCTCTTAAATATTGATATCCCTTTATATGTGCGGGAACACCTACCTCATGTATTACATTTGTCACCAATGCCTCTAAATTTTCTTCTACTTTTCCATTATTATTAGAAATTTCTATGTATTGTTGTTTTGGTACTGTCATTTCCCTAGATATAAAATTATTATTTTGTGAAGGTCTATAATTTTTTAATTCTCTTATCCTTGAAATCAATAATTCAATGTCAAATGGCTTTACCACATAGTATTCTGCACCAAGTTCAATAGCCCTTCTTGTAATTTTGTCTTGACCTACTGCTGATAACATTATGCAGATTGGCTTTTTACTCATTTTTATCATATTAATTTTTTCCAAAACTCCTATTCCGTCTAAATGTGGCATAATTACATCTAATAGTACTACATCTGGCATTAAATTAGGTATCATATCTAAAGCCTCATTTCCATCTTTTGCTCTTCCAACAACCATCATGTCTTCTTGATTCTTTAAATATGTAGCTAATGTCATGCTAAATTCTTGATTGTCATCTGCAATTAAAACTGTGATTTTTTCTCTCATAATTTTTCCTCCTAATTTTTTCTACTGTAAAATTTTTACATTTTTGATTATAATATATTAGAGAAATTTTTGCAAGAGTTTTTTGGAAATTTTTCCCATTTTATTTATTTTTTTCAACAGTTTTGCTTATATATTTTGTTTTAATCCATTGTAATTGCTTTATTTTAACACTTTTAGTGTCTAATTTTTTTTCAAAAGATATTTTTCTATTTTTTTCCATTTCTATTGTTAAAATTATATCATCTAAATACTCTATATTTGTTATTTTTATATCATTATTTTTGCAATAATATTTAAAAATATCTAAATTGGAATAATCTAATTTTATTTTTGCTTCCTCTCCTAATATTTTTCTAACTAAAACACTTTTTTCTATAACCATTTGAGTTGCTTCTGAATATGCTCTAACTAATCCACCAGTTCCAAGTAAAATTCCACCAAAATATCTTGTAACAATAATAATGACATTACATAAATTATTCTTTTGTAAAATATTTAACATTGGTGCCCCAGCTGTTCCTGATGGTTCTCCATCATCACTTGATTTTTCTATTATTATTCCATTTTCTATAACTCTATATGCAATACAATGGTGTTTAGCATCATAATATTTCTTTTTTATATTTTTTATTTTCTCTTCTGCATCTTGGATAGTTTCTATATAATAAATGTTTGCTATAAATTTTGATTTTTTTTCTGTAATTTCTGCTGTCTCATCATTTAAAATAGTAAAATACTCTTCCATGCTTCTCCTTTCTAAACACTCTATTCTTCTCCGCAATGAAGTCCCGCTGTATATCCTGTTGAATATGCAATTTGTAAGTTAAATCCACCTGTATAACTATCAACATCTATTATTTCTCCAGCAAAATATAGTCCTTTTATTAATTTTGATTCCATTGTTTTAGGATTAATTTCTTTTGTATTTATGCCTCCGCTAGTAATTATTGCTTCTTCTACAGGTCTAAATCCCTTTATTGTTAGTTCAAAATTTTTTAATAAATGTATTAGTCTTTTTCTCTCTTCTTTCGTTATTTCATTTACTTTTTTGTCTTCTTTAATTTGAGATTTTTCTATTACTACTGCTATCATTTTTTGTGGCAATAATTTATCTAAACTATGCTTAAATTGCTTATTTTTAAATTCTTTAAAATCTCTTAATATTCTATCATCTAGCTGTTCTTCAGTTAATGCTGGCTTTAAATCTATATATAATTTTATTTTATTATTTTTTAGAAGATTATCTATTTCTTTATATCTTACTAAATGGGCTGAAGCACTTAATATAATTGGTCCTGATATTCCAAAATGGGTAAATATCATCTCTCCAAAATCATCATATATTACTTTGTTTTTACCCATGTCTTCTAGCTTTATTCCTACATTTCTTAAGCTTAACCCTTGAAGATTCTTACATTCTTCTTTTTCATATACTTCTAAAGGCACTAGTGATGGCTTTATTGGTGTTATATTATGTCCTAATTCTGATGCTATTTTGTAACCATCTCCTGTTGATCCTGTTAGTGGATAGCTTTTTCCTCCTGTTGCTAAAATCACTTTATCTGCTTGTATTATTTCTCTTTCAGTCCTTACTCCTAATATCTCATAATTTTTTATTAAAATCTTTTCTACTTTTGTGTGTAATTTATATTTTATTTTTAATTCTTCTATTCTTTTCAAAAAGCAGTTTAAAACATCTACTGATTTATCTGTTACAGGAAATATTCTGTTTCCTCTTTCTTCTTTTACTTCTAGTCCTTGTTTCTTTAAAAATTCTATTATATCTTTGTTTGTATAATTTTGAAAAGCACTATAAAGAAAAGTTCCATTTCCTGGTGTATTTTTTATAAATTCGCTCATATATAATGAGCTTGTTATGTTACATCTCCCTTTTCCAGTTATTAATAATTTTTTTCCAAATGATGGCATTTTTTCAATTATTAATACTTCATTTCCATTTTCAGCAGCAGTTATTGCAGCCATCATTCCAGCAGGTCCTCCACCTACTACAATTACTTTTGACATAAAATGCCACCTCCTTATTCATTATCCATATATTAACAGAATTTAGCCTAAAAATCAATAGAATATATGTTATTTACATTTTTGTTAACTAAAAAACTTGACAAAATGAGAATTTTTTAATAAAATATGTAAAAAATCTTGACAAATGGGCAAAATCATATTAAAATATTATATGTGCTCACAAATGAGCTAAACAATGGTGGATGTGGCGTAGTTGGTTAACGCGCCAGTTTGTGGCACTGGAGACCGTGGGTTCGAGTCCCATCTTCCACCCCATAACTTTATATTGGGCTGTAGCCAAGCGGTAAGGCATTAGACTTTGACTCTAACATGCGCTAGTTCGAATCTAGCCAGCCCAACCAAAAAATACCCTATTTTAGGGTATTTTTATTTTTTATGTCATTATTGTATATACTCCACATTCCTGCAAGTATTAAAATTACATCTCCTAATACAATAAACCAGCTTTGGTAGTAGGCATAATATAATCCATATGTTATTCCTGTAGTGATTCCTGATATTCTTACCAATTTCATGTTTGACTGCCACAAGCAATAAGTTCTAATAATTGATCCAATTGTTGGTAAAATTGAGATAAAACCAGCCCATGTATGGATGCAATTTACTAATATTACACTTTCAAATAATATTAATAACATTAAATATATCTTTCTGTTGATCTTTTCACTTTGCATAAAAATAAAAGTTCTTATAAAATTAACTAAACTTAAAACAGTTCCTGTATAAGCATTAATAGTAAATGCATATATTGATTCAAAAAGACAATTTAGTGACTGAACAAATAAAGATTTTTTTCTATTTTTTATACATATACTTATAATTAATGCCATTGCAGCCAAAATACTAAATATCATTTTTTCTCCTATTTATATTATTATTTATCATATATCTATAAACTGTCTAATAAAAATTAGAGTTAGCTAAGCTAACTCTAATTTTACCATGTTGTACTTAAACATTATTATTCCCCTTTGCCTTCTGGTAAGGCATTAGGTAATTCAATCCTAACTCTAATTTTAAATATATATGATACTGCTTTAACTAATTTGCTATTCTTAAATTTTTGCCATAGTGATGGTTTTTTATCAAATGTAATAGATTCTTGATATTCTTGAATTTGTTGTTTTTCTTGTTCTTGTTTCTTGTCTTCTTCAATAGCAACAACTTGAGAAACAACTTGTTTTTCCTCTACCTTTTCTTCTTTTACTTCTTCAACAACAGTCTGTTCTGATGCTACTTCTACTGGTTTAGGTATAACTTTTAATGCATCTGCAACTTCAATTCCTATATAACTTAAAGCTTTAGATCTATCTTCAATTCTTTCCATATCAATTTCTATATGCAAATTTGTTTCTAAGTTATTTACTCTAGCATTTAAAAGTTTTAAAGCATCTTGATAATTTTGGCTTTGTCTACTTTTATCTTTTCCTACTAATCTAAGTGTTTCTATTACTTCTTCTGAAAATAATCCTTCAGCTTCTTGTACTTTATCTTTCCAATCATCTTCTTTATATTCTACAGCATCTATCAAATCTTTTAGTTTGCCTGCTAGTGCAATGTTTTCTTCTCTTTGCCTAATCAATTCTTCTACTTTTTTTGTATTTTCTTCAAATTGATTTGTTGCATATTCAACTAGTCCATATGCTGCTTTATATACACTTACAGGGAAGTTTTTCTTTTTTGGATATTCTATTAAATAAGCTTTAATAGATTCAATTAAATCTTTAAAATAAGTATCATCTTCTAATTGAACTATTTGCTTTTTACTATTTGGATTTATCATTTTTTGAACTTTATCTATATTTGATAGTATTTTTTCCTCTGTGATAACCATTCTCACATTTACTATGCCTGACTTTCTAGACATTGCAAATACCTCCTTTTTCCTATGTGGTCTATAATTAAATTCTATTTTATTATACACTATCTTCCGTAAAACTACAAGTTTTTTAGCTCTTTTTTGTATTACATTTTTGTTACATTTGTATTACATTTGTAATAATGTTGTAATATTTGTAATATTTTCTATAATTAGTTATTTCCCTAAGCATTTTACAATATTTTTGTACAAAAAAAGTTACTAAAAATTTTAGTAACTTTTTTATTAAATTTATTTTACATATACACTAATTGGATTTGAAACTGTTCCATAAACTCTTTTTCCATTTACTAATTTATATGCAATTACTACAAATTCATATGGATCTGACTCTTTAACTAATCCTGTTATTACTTTTTCTGTTTTAGTTGATTCAAATTTTTCTGTTCCATATCCTGGAATTTTAACTGCTAACTCGTATCCATCTGCTCCGCTTACCTTATTCCATGTCAATTTTACTGTTGACGTACCTGTTTGTTTTCCTGTTAATCCTGTTACTTTAGCTGGTTTTGTTACTTCTTTTTCAGCATATACTTCTATTGTGTTAGAATATGAACCATATACTTTCTTTCCATTTACTGTTTTATATGCTCTTACTTTTGTGTCATAAGAATAATTAGTTTCTGTTAATCCTGATACAGTTCTATTTGTTGCAGTTGTTGTTATAACTGTATTTCCATATCCAGGTATTACCATGTTTATTTCATATCCATCTGCTCCACTTACTTTATTCCATGTTAGTTTTACTTCTGAACCTGAAACTGTCCCTTTTAGTCCTGTAACTTTTTCTAGTTTTTCTACTTCTTCTTCAACTTCTATACTTGCTATACTAGAATATGAACCATATATTTTTTCTCCATTTACTTTTTTATATGCTGCAACTTTAAATTTATAAGTTCCTGCATCATTTAATCCAGTTATAGTCTTACTAGTTCCTGTTGCATTATATAATTCATAATCTGAAGCTCCTGGAACTTTTATAGCTATTTCATATCCATCTGCTTCACTTACTTTATTCCATGTTAATTTTACTCCAGAGCTTGTTTTAATAGCTTTTAATCCTGTTACTTTAGCTGGTTCTTCTATTTTTTCTTCAATTTTTACACTTATTATACTAGAATATGAACCATATATTTTTTCTCCATTTGCTATTTTATATGCTCTTACTTTAAATTTATAAGTTCCTGCATTATCTGTTAATCCAGATATTGTTTTACTTGTTCCTGAAGCTGTATATGTGTCATATTTTGAAGATCCAGGTTCTTTCATTGCTACTTCATATCCATCTGCTCCACTTACTTTATTCCATGTTAGTTTTACTCCTGAACCTGTTGTACTAGCATCTAGATTTGTTACTTTGTCTGGTTCTTCAATTTTTTCTTCTTTTTCAGCATATACATCTATTGTAGTAGAATATGAGCCATATACTTTTTCTCCATTTACAACTTTATATGCTCTTACTTTTGTAATGTAATTTCCTTCTGTATTTGTTAATCCTGTTATAAGTTTAGTTGTTTCTGTTGTTGTTATATTTGAACTTCCATATCCAGGTATTACCATATTTATTTCATATCCGTCTGCTCCACTTACTTTATTCCATGTTAATTTTACTGTTGAACCTGTTACATTTCCTTTTAATCCTGTTACTTTATCTAATTTTACAGTTTCTTTAGAATCATCAATATCTATACTTCCTCCAACTTTAAATGATATTTCATCAGAATATTCTCCATAGTTTTCGTCATTATCTACTGCTCTTACTTTTACTTTATATGTTTCACCTGATGTAAATCCTACAACAGTAACATAACTATTTGTAACTGTTCCAATATATACATATCCTTTTCCAGGTATGTTTACATGTATTTCGTAACCAAATGCATCAGATACATCTGACCAAGATAATTTTGCTTTTGTTCCGTTTATAGAAGCTTTTAAATTTTTTACTTTCTCAAGTTCTTCAGAATTGTTGTTACTACTATTTCCTATTCCAAAATTTACTTCTTTTGAATATCCTCCATAAACTTTTTTACCACTATTTTTAACATATCCTCTTATTTTAGCAGAATAGTTTTTACCTTTAGTAAATCCGATTACTGTAACTCTGTTTTTTGTAACATCTCCTGCATATACATATCCTTGTCCTGGGATTTTTATATGAACTTCATATCCTGAAACATTTGATATTTTATCCCATTCCAAATATGCTTTTTCATCTTTTACATTTACAGTTAAACCTGTTACATTTACAACAGTTGCAGCTAATGATGTTGTACTAGCAATAAAAAGTGCTAATATTGTTAGTAATAAAAGTTTTAAACAAACTTTTTTGTTTTTCATATAATGGTAACCTCCTCTTTTATTATATTTAAAATATTAATCCTTTACTATTTTACCATTTTTTATGTAGACTGTCAATATTTAGGTAATAAACTTTCTCATTATTAATAATTTTATTTTTTTATTGACTATTTTAAATATTAATGTTATTCTATTTTTAGGGAGTTGATTATATGCAAAATAATACAAAACTAGTAAAATTTTCTACTTTTATAATAACTGTAATTAGCCTAATTGTTATTTTTACGGCATCTTTAATAGGTATTGTTATATACTACAAAAATAAAATAGAAAATCAGGAAACAGATCTTACATTAATTCCAAATGTATATAATAATGAAGATAATACAACAAATGAAAATTTAACAATTATTGAATAAAAAAAGAATGTCCTTAATTTTTTAAAGTGGACATTCTCTTTTTTCGTTATTTTGCTAAAACTTTTTTCAATTCTTCATGTCTTTTTATTTTTAATGTTGTTGTTTTTATTAGTTCTTCTTCTGTTATAATCATTTCTCTTACATATTTGTATTTAGGCATTAAATTGTTTATTTCTTTTACCTTTTTCCATAGAAAGTCTCTAATATTTTCTTCTCCTTCTATGTTATAAAGTTCTTTTATTAACTCTTTATCATAAACAATTTCTACACAAACTTTTACGTCTCCATCATCTTCTGTTTTTTCATAAACAAATGATTCTTTTATTCCTTCTACTTTATTTAATAAAGCTTCTATTTCTTCTGGGAATACATTTTTACCGTTATTTAATACTATTACACTCTTTTTTCTTCCTGCTATGTAAATAAAACCATCTTTGTCTATTCTTGCAAGATCTCCTGTATGGAACCATCCATCTGGTTCTAAAGCATCTTTTGTTGCTTCTTCGTTCTCATAATATCCTAACATTACTGATGGTCCTTTTGCCATTAACTCTCCTATTCCCTCTTCATCTGGATTATCTATTTTTACTTCTACACTTGGGAATTTCTTTCCTATTGAGCCTAATCTTCTACATTTAGGTGTTTCTGCTGCAATTACTGGAGCAGTTTCTGTTAATCCATACCCTTGTTCTACATCAAAACCTAAATCATTAAATCCTTTTTCTGTTTCAGGGTCAAGTGCAGCTCCACCTGTTACAACTAGCTTTAGTTTTGGTCCTAAATTTTCATGTATCTCTTTGAATAATTGTTTTCTAAGATCTATTTTTACTTTTAATAATAGTTGTGTTATCTTTTTTCCTTTTTCTACTGTTTCTAGTTTTCCCTTTTTCTCTATTGACTTCATAACTTTTCTATATATTATATCAAATACAGCTGGAACTGATATCATTGCTGTTATCTCAAATTCTTTTATATTATCTGCCATATGTTTTACACCTTCACAGAAACATATAGAAGCACCAATAGATACAGGATATAAAAATCCCACTGTGCATTCAAATACATGATGTAATGGTAAAAATGATAATAATCTATCTTCTACACTTAAATGAAATCTTTCATCTATATCCATTATATTTGTTACTATGTTTTTATGTGATAACATTACTGCTTTTGACATTGCTGTAGTTCCTGATGTAAATAACATTATTCCCATCTTTTCTGAATCTATTTTAGCATCTAAATATGATTTATTTCCTTCTTCAATCAATTTTTGTCCTTTTTCTACTAAAGCTTTTTGTGAATATATACCATTTGTATTTTCTTCTAAATCCATTGATATATAACATTTTAAGTTCGTATTTTTCTTTTCTCTTAATTGATTCATTATATTCTCATATTTTTTAGAATAGAAAATTGCTTCAGCTTGAGAACGAAGTATCAAGCTTTCTAACTCATTGTCTGGTAAAGCCTTATCAAGAGGCACAACAACACCTGTTCCAGCAGCTATTGATAAATATGCAAGTTCCCATTCATATCTATTTTCAGAAATCACAGCTATTCTTTTATCTTTTAAACCCATTTTTATTAATGCTGTTCCTAAAGCATTTATTTGATTTCTAAATTCTGTATGTGTTATTGTTCTAAATTCATTTTGTTTGTCTGTTTTAAATATATATGCAGGTCTATCGCCATATGCTTCTCCTGATTGTTTTAACATATCTTTTAAATCTGTAAATTTCATTTTTCTTGTTCTTGTTTCCATTTTATTCTCCTCTTTCTCATTTAATTCTTAGTCCGTTTATTACTGTGTTTTCGTATTCATGGTATAATTTCATAATGTCCATTTCTGAATTTTCTCTCTTTTTGAATATTAAAGTAGAACATATTAATCCATATATTTCTGATGCAATTGCGCGTGGATCTCCTTGTTTTATTTCTCCTTTTTCAATTCCTTCTTGCACAATTTTTTCTATTTTACTAATATATTCGTATACATGGCTTTGGCACTTTTTATTTCTTACTTCATTTCCCCAAAACTGACTCAATAATATTGTTATTATATCTTCATATTTTGATACAATTTTTATTTGTATTAACACTATTGCTTTTATTTTGTCTATATAATTACTATGTTTCGCAGTTTTAATATCTATACTATTTTGTAGTAATTTAATTCCCTCTTCTACTAAGAAATTAAAGATTTCTTCTTTACTTGAAAAATGGTAATAAAGAGTTCCTTTTGCAACACCTACTGTAGCTGTTATTTCTTCTATACTTGTTGCTTCATAGCCTTTTTCTGCAAATAACTTCATTGAAGTTTCAAATATCTTTCTCTTTGTTTTATTCATTTACTTCACCTATTATTTTTTTATTTATACTTCCATATTATATAATTTTGTATATATTTTTGCAAGTTTTTTTTATAAGTTTGAACTAGTAGTCAAATTTCTTTTTTATATTATGTATTCCATTTAGTTTACAAATAATTTCTTGTATTTTTATCCACAACCTGTGGATAATGTGGAAAACTCTGTGAATAACTTTAAATAGGCACATCGTTTTCACACGTTATTCACAATTACATGTTGATAATTTTTTTTTACATTTATTTGTATTTTTTTTGTATCTTTATGTAACTTTAATAATATTTAGAAAAAATAAGGATTATTTGACAACTAAATAATCCTTACATTTCATATATTAAATTTAAAAAATCAATCAGATATATTGCTTATATCATATTTCGAAGTTGTCTTTTTATTTGTATCATATCCTTCTGGAATAATTTCGTTCTTATATGCTTGCTTATATTTAGATATAATGTCATTTGATAAAGAAGCTGTATTAATGTCATTATGATTTTCCAATGGTATAATTCTGTTAGGATCTGATACCTCTATAGTTCCTTCTTCGTCAAACACTTCAACTAATAAAATATAGTATTCACCTGCTTTTAATAGTTCTCCTCCTTGTATGAATGTATAGCTCTTTTTATCTTCATTTATTCCACCATATTGCATAAACTCAATTGAAGAGTCTGTTCTTAGATTTCCTTTTATATTTTCTATAACATTTATATCATATACAGTATATGGATCAGTAACAATTTTTGTTCCTAATAGTCCATTTTCTATTTCAACAGGATTTTTATACTCTGTTCTTAAAATCTTATTAACTTTTGCAACAAATACATATTGACTAATTCCAATAGCTTTTTCTGGCGTAGAAGTATCATACATCCACATGGCAGTTGAAGTATATAGTGGTAAATTATTATATATCTGTTGTGGTCTTTTTTTTATTGTACAAATACCTATAAAAATCACAATAATTATACTGGCGCTTACTATTAATGCTATTACTTTATTGCGTAATTTCATAACATTTTCTCCTTATTTAATCCTTATTCTCATACATATAATCAACTAGATAATATATTTTAGATATATCGCTAATATTATCTCTAATATTAGTATTGCTGGTAATCCAATTGTAAATTTAAGTTTCTTAGTCTTATGTCTAAAAGTGTACATTCCAGCTATAGTTCCTATTCCTCCCCCTAATGCTGTAACAATAAATAAAGTTTGTTCTGGAATTCTCCACTTGCCCCATTTAGCCTTTCTTTTGTCTGACCACATCATATAGAATCCTATTAAATTAATTACTAATAAATATATCAATATGTTTTTAAGTGTAAATATTTCATCGAATGATATTGTTGTTCCAAACATGACTTTTCTCCTTTTCATAAAATAGTAATTTTAGAACCGACCCAAATTTACCAATTTATTATCCAAACAAACTCATTTGATTGCTTTGGCTCATTCCTTCTAAACACCCAAATTGTCTTAATAATTCAGTAACAGAATCTCCTATTTTAGCTCTAATTTTCAAATCATCTATTGACATAAATTTTTCGTCTTTTCTGGCATTGGCTATACTTTCTGCCGCAACATTTCCAAGACCTGCTATACTATTTAAAGGTGGTCTTAAATATTCTCCTTCAATTTGAAATTTAGTAGCATGTGATTTATATAAGTCAATTGGTAAAAATCTAAATCCTCTTTCATACATTTCTAGAACTATTTCTAAATCGTCATACATTTCCTTGTCTTTTGGAGTAGCAGAATTTCCCATCATATCTATTTCTTTCATTTTATTTTTTACTTTTTCTTTTCCATTAATCATTACTTCTGCATCAAAGGCCTTTGCTCTTATTGAATAATATGCTGCATAATAAGCAAGTGGTATATGTACCTTAAACCATGCTATTCTAAAAGCGTTCGTTACATATGCTGCCGCATGTGCTTTGGGGAACATGTATTTAATTTTCTCACAAGACTTTATATACCAATCTGGAACATCATGTTCTTTCATTAATGGTATGTATTCATCTTGCCACTTAGGTTCTTTTCCTTTAGCTACTTTTCCTTTACGCACTGATTCCATTATTTTAAACGCCTTATCTGGTGGCAATCCTTTTTTTATTAAGTATATCATTATATCATCCCTACAGCAAATTGCCTCTTGTAGTGTTACAATTCCTTCTTCAATTAATGTTTGTGCATTTCCAAGCCATACATCTGTACCATGAGATAATCCTGATAAACGTATTAATTCATCAAATGTTGTTGGATGTGTATCTAGAAGCATCCCTCTTGCAAATTTTGTTCCATATTCAGGTATTCCAAAAGTTCCAACCTCTGAATGAATTTGTTCTGGTGTAACTCCTAATGCATCTGTTGAATTAAATATTGACATTGTTTCTTTATCATCTAATGGTATATCTGTTGGTTTTA
>CAMEJH010000030.1 GCA_945919455.1 uncultured Clostridium sp.
CATATTAGAAAAAAACGAATCTAATATTTTTGAAAAAAATTATTTTTGTGTCTATCCTAAGTTGATTTGAATTATATGTACCATAAAATTAGTACATAGATAATATAACATATTCTTTCATATTTTTCAATAGTGGAGTAAAAATTTTATTAAAAACAAAAAACTCATGTGACATCCTATAAAAGGATATAACACATGAGAATATTGTTCGTCATAAAATTAATTTGATACCCATCTATCTATTTTTATCTCTTTGTATTTTTTTAGAACTTCATCATATTTTTTGAATTCATCTTCCCATATTATATTAGGAATTTTATCAAATGCATTAAAAACTTTTTCTGCTTCCATTAAATATACAACTTGTTGTTGAGGAGTGAGTTTTTCGTATTTTTTAGAGAATTCATATAATTTATCTAAAGCTTGATTAGCTTCAATAAAATCCCAAAAATCTTTAATTTCTATACCTGCTAATTTTATTTGCATTACAGCATATGCACATAATGCAAATATTATAAATACTAAAACATATATTATTGCTAATAATGGCATTTATTTCACCTCTTTAAAAATGTACAATTTTGGTACACAATTTATTATAGCACATTTTTCAAATAAATGCAAATTTTGGAATTAAAAAAAGTTGACAAAATCTTGATTAATACTTGAAAAAATCTTTTAGTAGAGGTATAATAAAATTCATTTTATAAAAAGTGAGGATATTTTAATGGAAGAAAGATTTAAAGTTACCAAAAAAGTTGGAATATTTGGGATAATAGGAAATATTTTTTTATTAACAATAAAAGCAATAGTGGGTTTTGCAAGTAAAAGTCAATCAATGATAGCAGACTGTGTAAACAGTGCAGGAGATATATTTGCATCGCTTATGACATTTATAGGAAATAAAATAGCTAGTGCTCCAGGAGATGAAGATCATAATTTTGGACATGGAAAAGCGGAATACATATTTTCATTATTTATAGCAATATCAATGATATTAGTATCTATAAAAATGATAATAGATGCAATAATGACATTAGTACAAGGAAATGAATTAATATTTTCATGGTGGCTTATAATAGTTTGTATAGTAACGATTATAACTAAATTATCATTATTTATATATACAAGAATAATGTATAAAAAATACAATAATATTTTATTAGAAGCAAGTATGGAAGATCATAGAAATGACTGTATTATAACAACATTTACATTAATATCAATACTTTTATCATTAAAAGGAATAAATTGGTTTGATAGTATAGTTGGTATTGGAATATCTGCATGGATTTGTAAAACAGGTATAGAAATATTTATGGAAAGTTATAATATATTAATGGATGTATCTGTAGATGAAAATACTAAAGATATTATTTTAGATTTAGTACATGGATATAAAGAAGTGAAAGCAATAAACGAAATATCATCAACACCAGTAGGATATCAATACATAATATTTTTAACAATAGCAGTAGATGGAAGTATGACAACTTTTGATAGTCATACACTTGCAGATAATTTAGAAAGAAATATATCAGAATTAGAAAATGTTTATAAAGCAATAGTTCATGTTGAACCATTTGAAGAATAAAAAAAGCAAAAAAAGAACCGGCACCAAATTGTGCCGATTTTTTGATTTTTTATTCTTCTTTATTTTTGTTTGTTTTATCTGTAAAAATTTCTTTAGCAGCCCCTAAACCACTTAATGCTCCTGTAGCTTCGAATGGAATGAATACTTTATTAGCATCTCCTTTAGCGATTTCTTCTAATGCTTCAAGTGATTTTATTTGTACTAATTTTTCATCTGGGTCAGCAGCTTTTATTGCATCATAAACCATTGTAATTTCTTTTGCTTTTGCTTCTGCAACAGCTTTAATAGCCTGTGCTTCACCGGCAGCTCTTCTGATTCTTGCTTCTCTATCAGCATCAGCTTCTAGAATAGCAGCGGCCTTTTTTCCTTCTGCAATAGTGATGTCTGCTTGTTTTTGAGCTTCAGATTCAAGAATTAAAGCTCTTTTATTTCTTTCTGCATTCATTTGTTTTTCCATTGCATCTCTGATATCTGGTGGAGGAGTAATATCTTTAATTTCTACTCTATTGATTTTACATCCCCATCTATCTGTTGCATCATCAAATACTGTTCTTAATTTACTGTTAATCATTTCTCTTGAACTAAATGTTGCATCTAAATCCATTTCACCTATGATATCACGGATTGCTGTTACTGAAAGATATTCAATACCTTTCTTTAAACTTTGTATTTCATAAACTGCCTTAGCAGGATCTGTTATTTGATAGAACAGAACTGTATCGACAGATATTGTTACATTATCTTTAGTGATGACACTTTGAGGTGGAACATCCATAGTTTGTTGTTTTAGGCTTACAACGCTTCTAACGTGATCTACAAATGGTATTATAACTGTAAGACCAGCATCAGCTACTTTGTGAAATCTACCTAATCTTTCTATAATGTAAACCTCAGATTGTCTAACGACTTTGATTGATTTAACTGCTATAACTACTATTATAACTAGTAATGCGATTAAAAACCACATATTTTCCTCCTTCTGACAAGGTAAACTTGTCATATATTTTATAAATAACATTAATAACTAATTTGTATTATTAGAAACGATTTTTATAGGTTTAACAAAAGCTTTAACACCTTCAATACCTTCAATTTCAACCTCGCTTCCTTTTGGTATATTTTCATGTTCATTAGTTTTGGCTGACCATATTTCTCCTTCAAATTTTATTTGGCCTTTTCCAGTAGACCAGTTGATATCTTCGATTACTATAGCTTTTTTGCCTACAATTGAATAAACATTAGTTGGAGTATTATCTTTTTTTTGTAATTTATTGACTAATGGTTTTGTTGCTAAAATTAATAAAGTTGATGAAATAATAAATACTGTAGATTGTACAACTAAGTTTGTTGTAAATAAGCTAACCACCATAGCCAGTAGACTTCCAATACCAAGCCAAAATATAAAAAATCCTATTGTAAAGATTTCAATTATGAAAAATACACCAGCTGAGATCAACCATATTTGCCACATAAAAATCACTCCTTTATATAACAATTTTTATATTGCAACTATATTATACTACAAAATTAAGAAAATTCAAAGAGATTTACTAAAAATTCTTGTAAAATTAGGAAAAAAATGATAAGATTAGAAAAAATATTCAAAGGAGAAATTAAAATGAAGAGTAATAAAGGTATAACGCTGATAGCATTAGCTGTTACAATAATAGTATTAATAATAATTGCTTCAGTAGGAACATATTCAGGAGTTCAAGCATTAAGAGATTCAAAAGAAGATGCACAATTATCAGAAGTTAGAATGATACAACAAGCAGTACTAGAGAATTATACAAAATATAAGACAACAGGAAATGATATGTATCTTAGAGGAAAGAAAGTAGAGTTTCAAGATGCAAAAAATTTAATTGATGAGGTTAATGAAAAAAGTTCAGAAGAGAACATCGAAATGAAAATATATGGAGATCCACAAAAAGGTTATCATCAAAGTCAATATGTAAGAGAAATTGCATATTATGAATTAATGGATGAAGATTTAAAACAAATGGGAATATCTCAAGTTGAAGGGGGAACATTTGTAGTAAATTATATAACAGGAGAAGTAATAAATCAGAAACTAAAGGTAACTAGAACAGGAAAACCATTATATGTGTATTCAAATTCATACTATATGGATGATGATTAATAAAAATTAAGGAGAGTAAAATTTTGAACGCAAAACAAATATTAGAAAACTCAAATTTGACAAAAGAAAAAATTAAATATAATGTACCTATGAAAGACTACACAAGTTTTAAAATAGGTGGATCAGCAGAATGTTTAATAAAAGTGGAAAACACCGACGAAATACAAGAAATATTAGACATTTGCAAAGCTGAACAGATACCATTAACAATAATAGGAAATGGAAGTAATATATTAGTAAGAGATAAAGGAATAAAAGGAATAGTATTAAAAATAGATATAAAAAAATTCTTAATAGAGGAAGATTCTCAAAAAATAATACTAACAGTCGGAAGTGGAAACAAATTAGGAGAAATTGCACAAAAATTATTGCAACAAGAAATTACTGGATTTGAGTTTGCATCAGGAATACCAGGAACAATAGGTGGAGCAATAAGAATGAATGCTGGTGCTCATGGCTCAGAAATGAAAGATATAGTAAAAAACATAACATACATAAATAAAGAAGATGGAGAAGTATATACAATAAATAATGAACAAGCAAACTTTAAATACAGAAATAGCATTTTTTCAAACAACAAATATATAATAATAGAAGCAACAATGCTATTAGAAAAAGGAAAAAAAGAAGAAATACAAAATAAGATGCAAGAATATGCAACTTACCGAAAAGAAAAGCAACCAATAGAATATCCAAGTGCAGGAAGCACATTTAAAAGAGGAGAAGACTTTATAACTGCAAAACTAATAGATGAATGTGGATTAAAAGGATATAAAATAGGTGGAGCACAAATATCAGAAAAACATGCAGGATTTATAATAAACACTGGAAATGCAACTGCAGAGGACGTTATAGAATTAATTAAATATACTAAAGAACAAGTATATAATAAATTTGGTAAAGAAATAAAAACAGAAATAGAAATAATAGGAGAATAGTATAATGAAGGGAATATTACACTGGTTTAAATCAAGCTCAAAAATGAAAAGATGGATGTTATTAATTTTAATAGGAATAGTACTTACATGTTATGGAATAGCAAAAATATTAGTACAAAAAGAAATGGACTTTGTAGATGTAGGAAAAGTAGTAGTTACATTTGTTATTGGATTTACATTTATAGTATTAGGTTTAGTTATGATAAATAAGCGAAATATGGAATTATTTATAGAAGCTACAGATGACAGAATGAAACATAGAAAAAATGTAAATGTTCAATCACTAATATTTAATAAAACAATATATGATAGAGGTCCTAAAATAGTTGTAATTGGTGGAGGTGCAGGGTTAAATACTGTACTTACAGGAATGAAAAGATATACTAATAATATAACTGCAATTGTAGCTGTTTCAGAATATGGTAAAATTCCAAACGATTCAAGAATAGCATTAGGGACAACATTGCCATTTGAAGAAGTAAAAGATAGTATAGTAGCACTTTCTGCTGATAAAAAAGGCGAATTAGATAATTTATTAAATCATGAAATGTCTAATGAAAGACTAAAAGGATTAAAATTCTCTGATATATATTTTACAGCAATGAAAGAAATATATTGGAATGATACAGAATCAATTGAAAAAAGCAATGAAATATTTAATATAACAGGAAATGTACTTCCTGTAACATCAGAAGAAATGAAAATTTGTGCTGAACTAGAAAATGGATATGTAGTAGAAGAAAAAGATAGAATACCAGAAATAGTAAATGAAAAAATGACAAAAATAAATAGAGTATATTTAAAACCATCAAATTGTAGACCAGCAGCAGGTGTATTACAAGCAATAAAAGAAGCAGATAGTATAATAATAGGACCAGGAAGTTTATATACAAATGTAATACCAAATTTATTAGTTAATGGTGTTGCAAAGGCAATAAGAGATAGTAAAGCAATAAAAATATATGTAAATAATATTATGACAGAACCTGGACAAACAGATGACTATACAGTTGCAGACCATGTTAATGCAATTATTGAACATTGTGGAGAAGGAATAATAGATTATTGTATATATGATACAGGAGAAGTAATTCCAGAATATATAAAGATGTATAACAAAGAAGGATCAGATTTAGTAGAACAAAAAATAGATGGACCAATGCTTAGAAAAATTAAATTTATTAAAAAGAATATATCAACAATTATAGATGGAAAAATAAGACATGATCCTTATTTAGTTGCAGAATCAGCAATAACATTAATATGTAATGATTTGAAATACCAAGACAAAGAAAATGATCCTGAATATGTAATGCTAAATGCAAAACTAAAATCAGATAAGAGAATTAATAAACTAAAAAAAGAAAAAGCAAAAATAGAAAAAAAGGCAAGAAGAAAAGGCTTAGACCCAAAGAGTAAAAACAATAAAACAACAAAACAAAGTAAATTTAGTAGTAAATATAGTGAAAGAATAAAATCTATTAAAGAATCAGAAGAAAAATATAAAAAGAAAATTGAAAAATAGGTAATATTGCAAATTTTAATATATAACTATTTCATAGTCAAAACATAGCTAGGGTCTTCCTACGGGTCTTGACATAATTCAATAGTTATATATTAAAATTTGCTAATATCAATTATATTTAATTTATTTGTAGGAAGGAAAAAATATGAAGTTTGCTAAAGAAGATTTAAAAATAGAAGAGGCTTTGGAAAAAGAATGGATAATAACAAATGGAATAGGTGGATTTGCTTCATCAACAATTATAGGAGCTAATACGAGAAAATATCATGGATTATTAGTAGCACCTATAATTCCTCCAGCAAGAAGAACTCTTATATTATCAAAATTAGATGAAAGTATAGAAATTAGTGGTAGAAAATATGAATTATTTACTAATATAGGCAAAAACTATATTTCTCAAGGATTTAAATATCAACAAAGTTTTGTTAAAGAATATATGCCAATATTTGCATACAAAGTTGAAGATATAGAAATAACTAAAGTTATTTGTATGGAGCATTTTAAAAATACAGTTGGAGTGTATTATAAAATAAAGAATGGAAAAAATTCCTCAAAATTAATATTGGCTCCAATAATGAATTTTAGAGATGTTCATGGAATGAATAAAGATCATACTTATAAGTTAGAACAAAAAAGACATGGAAAAAAATTAGAAATAAGAATAGATGATGGAAATCCTATATATATGAATATATCTGATGGAGATTATATAGAACACCATAATGATACATTTTTTAACATGTTTTATATAGAAGAGCAAAAAAGAGGATTTGAACCAGAAGAGAATCATACAGTTCCAGGTAGATTTGAAATACAAATAGAGCCTGGGGAAGAAAAGGAAATTTCATTTATTTGCTCATTAGAAGAGAATATAGAAGAACTAGATGCAAGAGCAATAATAACAAATGAAGTAATAAGATTAAATCAAGAGTTTAATAAATCTCTTTTAATAGATAATAGAAAAGAAAATAAGACGGAAGATGAAAAAGAAAGAGATAAATTAATAAGGCAATTCTTGATTGCTGGAGACAATTTTATAATAAAAAGACCATTATTTAATACATATTCTATAATTGCAGGATATCCATGGTTTTTAGATTGGATGAGAGATACGCTAATTGCATTTGAAGGATTATTATTAATTCCTAAAAAATTTGATATAGCTAAAAAAGTATTAAGAACATGTGTAAGAGATATTAAATTTGGATTAATACCAAATGCATATAGTGAAGCAGATAGTAGACCATTATATAATAGTGTAGATGCATCACTATTATTATTTGAACAAGTAAAAAAATACTTAGAGTATACAGATGATTATGAGTTTATAATGGAAGAAATATATCCAAAACTAGTAAGTATAATAAGTAATTATTCAGAAGGAATTGATTTAGATGATAATAATATTTATTTAGATTCTGATGGATTAATTGTATCTGGTACAGAACAAACTCAAAATACCTGGATGGATGCAAAATATGCAGGAATTGCTGTAACGCCAAGAAATGGAAAAGCTGTTGAAATTAACGCATTATGGTATAATGCTTTAAAAATAATTACAGAATTAGCAAATAAAAATAAAGAAAAAGAAATGGCAAAATCTTATGAAAAACTAGCAACAAAATGTAAAAGTGCTTTTGAAAGAAAATTCTATAACAAGAAAAGAAAATGTTTATATGATGTTTTAGGTGATAGCAAAATAAGACCAAATCAATTATTTGCTTTAAGTTTAACATATTCTATATTAGATCCTAATTCGACAGAAGCAAAAGAAATGTTTGATACTGTAACTAAAAAACTTTTAAATAATTATGGATTAAAAACACTTGCTAAAGGTGAGCCAAATTATGTAGAAATATATGAAGGAGACAGTTTTAGAAGAGATTTTAGCTATCATCAAGGAATAACATGGACATGGCTTTTGGGGTTATATTATAATGCACTAAAAAAATTAGCTCTTTCAAGTAAAAACAAAACAGATAAAACTAAATATGAAAATCAGTTAAAAGAATTTATAGAAAATGTTACAAAAACATTTACAAAAGAAATTAATGAAAGAGGTTGTATTGGAAGTATATCAGAAATATATGATTCAAAAAGACCATATTTGCCTAAAGGTGCTGTAGCACAAGCTTGGAGTATAGCAGAAATATTTAGAATAATATTAGGAAGATGATATAATGTTAAAAGTAGAGGAACTAGAAAAACAGTTAAACCAAAGCCAGGAAAAAGGAATATACTTATTATATGGAGAAGAAACATTTCTTCTTGAACAACAATTAAGAAAAATAAAAAAGAATTTTGGTGAAACAGTAAAGGGAATTAACTATATTTTAATAGATGAAAACAATATTCAAGAATTAATTTCTGACATAGAAACACCAGCTTTTGGATATGAAAAAAAGTTAATAATAGCACGAAATACAGGAATATTTAAAAGAGAAGCAAAAGGCAGAAGCAGTGGATTAAGTAAAGAATTAAAAGATAAAATTAATGATTATCTTAAAGATAATATAGATATGATAAATTCTTCAGTTATATTAGTATTTGTTGAAGACGAAGCTGAAAAAAACACAATTTTTAATACAATAGAAAAAATTGGAACAGTATGCAATTTTGAAGAACAAAAACCAATACAGATAATAAAGAGATTAAAAGTGATAACAAATAGTTATAAGGTAAATGTTGATGAAAATACTCTTCAATATTTATTAGAATGTTGTGGAACTAATATGCAAGATTTAATAAATGAAATAAGAAAACTTATAGAATTTGCAGGAGAAAATGGAACAATACAAAAACAAGATATAGACAAATTATGTATCAAAAAAATCGAAAGTATAATATTTGACTTAACTGATAATTTAGGGCAAAAGAAGATAACAGAAGCTATGGAAGTTTTATATAATTTAATTGCATCTAAAGAACCAATTCAAAAAATATTAATAACATTATATAATCATTTTAAAAAATTGTATTTTGTAAAATTAGCAATAGCATATAATAAAGATATAGCTACAAGTTTAAATCTAAAGGCAAATCAAATGTTTTTAGTAAATAAATATAAGAACCAAGCTAAAGGATTTAAAACTTCTGAACTAAGAAAAATTATACAAGAACTTGAAGATTTAGATTATAAATATAAAATAGGATTAATAGACCTAAATGTTGGATTGGAATCAATACTTTGCACATATTGTTCTTAAAAAAAGTAATATGAAAATATGTATCTAAATATTGACAAAAAAATAAATTTAGTAGATAATACAATAGAATTACTAAAAGAAAAAAGAACGAAAAACTTAGGAGGAAATAATATGTATTTATTCAATAGGATAACAGTAAATCCACAATTACCAAAAAGGATTGGAAGAATAACAGAAATAGCAAATAATTTGTGGTGGTCTTGGAATACAGAATTTTTAAGACTATTCAAAATAATAGACCCAGATTTATGGGAAAGATGTGACAAAAATCCAGTAAAATTTTTAAAATCAGTTGATCAATCAAGATTAGAAGATGCTGCTAAAGATATCCAATTTATAAAAGATTATGACAAAATAGTAAATGACTTTGATGGTTATATGAACAGCAAAAATACTTGGTTTTCACAGAAATATCCAGACAATAGAAATGATTTGATAGCATATTTTTCAGCTGAATATGGATTAGATCAAACAATAGCAATATATTCAGGAGGATTAGGAATACTATCAGGAGATCATTTAAAATCAGCAAGTGATTTAGGGATTCCTTTAGTAGCTGTAGGATTGCTATATAAAAATGGCTATTTTAACCAAGTAATAGATAGATACGGAATGCAAAGACCAGAATATAGAGATATAGATTTATATGATTTACCAATAAATCCTGTAAAAGATGTAGATGGAAATGATTTAATGTTATATATAAAATTTCCAAAAAGAAGAATATATTTAAAAGTATGGGAAGTAAATGTTGGTAGAGTTAAACTATACTTAATGGATTCAGACATAGATATAAATAATGAAGAAGATAGAGATACAACAGCTAGACTATATGGTGGAGACCAAGAAATGAGAATAAGACAAGAAATCATACTTGGTATGGGAGGAGTAAATCTTTTAAGAAGATTGGGCTTAAGACCTACAGTATACCATATGAATGAAGGACATTCTGCATTTTTGAATTTAGAACTTATAAAAAATACAATAAAGGAACAACAAGTATCATTTGAAGTTGCAAAAGATATTGCTTCTTCAAAAACAGTATTTACAACACATACACCAGTACCAGCAGGAAATGACATATTTCCAATAAGTCTAGTAGAAAAATATTTTAAAGATTTCTGGCCACGTTTAGGACTTTCAAGAGAAGAATTTTTAAAACTTGGAATGAAACCTTGCGAAGGCTTAGAACCAGGGTTTAATATGGGTATATTTGCGTTAAAAATAGCTGGTAAGAAAAATGGAGTAAGTAAATTACATGGAGAAGTATCAAGAGAACTATTTGCAGAGGTATGGCCTCATATAGCTCCAAGTGAATCTCCTATAACATATGTAACAAACGGAATTCATACATGTTCATGGTTAGCTCCTAGATTAAAAGAATTATATAATAAATATTTAATACCATATTGGCAAGATAACATACATGAAGACGAAGTTTGGGAAAAGATAAAAACAATTCCAGATGATAAGCTTTGGAAAGCTCATGTAGATAGAAAAATTAAATTACTATCATTAGTTAAAGAAAATGTAACAAAAAGGTTAAGAAGAGAAGGAGTAAGTTATGATGAAATAAACGAAATTACATCAAAACTCAATCCAGAAGCCTTAACAATAGGATTTGCTAGAAGATTTGCAACATATAAAAGAGCAACTTTAATATTTAAAGATTTAGAGAGAATTACACAAATATTAAATGATGAAAATAGACCTGTTCAATTAATATTTGCAGGAAAAGCACATCCAGCAGACAAAGAAGGAGCAGACTTAATAAAATACATTCATGAAATATCAATGAAACCACAGTTTAAAGGAAAAATCTTTTTATTAGAAAACTATAATATAGAAATTTCAAGATATTTAGTAAGTGGTGTAGATGTATGGCTAAACAATCCAAGAAGACCAATGGAAGCATCAGGAACAAGTGGACAAAAAGCATCTGTAAATGGAGTAATAAACTTTAGTGTACTTGATGGTTGGTGGGCAGAAGGATATAACCAAAAAAATGGATGGTCTATTGGAACAAATAAAGAATATACATCATATGAGGATCAAGACAGAGCAGATAGTGAAAGTATATATTATACGCTAGAAAATAAGATAATCCCAACATATTATGATAAAGATAAAAATGGAATATCAAAAGCTTGGGTAGAACTTATGAAAAATTCTATAATGTCAACAGGTGGAAAATACAGTACAGCGAGAATGCTTGTAGATTATACAAATAAACTATATATACCTTTATGTAATTTAACCAAAAAATACTATAATAATCTAGATAAAGTTACAGAATTTAACAGTTGGAAACAAGATATAAATTCAAATTGGAAAGATATACAAATTGAACAAATAGAAGACAATGCAGATAATATTACAGTTGATGCAGGAGCGCAAATAGAGGTAAGATGTGCAGTAACTTTACCAAATATAGATGTAAATCATATAAGAGCAGAAGTATATTATGGAAGATTTTTAGAAGATGGAACTGTACAAAATGTAAAAATAATTCCTATGAAAATAGAGAGAGTAGATGAAGAAAATAAAAAATATTATTATGTAGCAAAAATTGATTTAAATTCAGGTGGAAACTATGGCTATACATTTAGAGTTATGCCATGTCATGAGATGATATTAGATAGCGAAAACCTTGATTTAGTAAAATGGGTTGAAAAATAATTTATATCCGGCATCGTAAATTGGTGCCGGTCTTTTTATTAGCTTTTGCCAAAGGCAACTCTATTTCTTAGAAAATGTAAATTTAGTTCCAATCTTTATATTAACAAGAAAAATTCAATATATAACTATTGCAGTAAGCAAAGACTTATAGGAAGACCCTAGATATGTTTTTGCTACAAAATAGTTATATATTGAATTTTTCTGTAATAAATATTTTAAAAAGGTATACATAAAGTAAGACAAAATTTGGAAAAACTATTTACAAAATTCAAAAATCGTAATATAATATTGCTGTAAAAAATAAATTTATATAAGGGGGAGATTATATAATGAACAAGATTAGCGCCAAGCTATTGAGCGTTCTTGCTATTCTACTTTTCATAACAGTAATGCCAATAGTAGTTTTTGCAACAAATGAGAATGTGTCTGTAGTAAGTACACAAAATGAAAGCGGAAAACAAGAATACATAATTTATATAAAAGGTTACACAGACAAGAATGCAGAATTTAAATATGCATTCACAAACATTGAAAATCCAGAAGAAATGGATTTATCTTACATTAATTCAATCTCAGACTTGGGAGAGAACAAAGCAGCATTTTTAGATGCAGCAACTTATGATAAATTAAAGTCAAACACAATTTATATGTGGGCAAAAGATAACGAAGAAAATTTAATTCTAGAAGGAATTCAATTAGATCTAGAAAATTCATTAACTAAAGAAGATATAAATACTGTAGAAACAGTAACAAAGAGAATAGAAGTTAAAATAGCAGACAGTGAAGACAAAGCAACAGAAGTAAGAAACGAAAATATTGATGGAGTAGAAGAAACAGCATCAGTAGGATATGTACAAATAATAGATGATCAAAAAGCAACATATTATTATCAAAGAATACAATTACCAGATTCAGAAGAATATAATAGACTAATGGAATTAGCAGAAAAAATTGAAAAAGAATATGATGCAATGGATATGTATGAAAAAGTACAAATAGGATTAGAATTCAATAGCTTATATTCAGAACTAGTAGCAGTAGAAGACTGGCAAGAAGTTGAAAATATGAAAGTAGAACAACCAGAAGAATCAGTAGCAGGAGATAAATATATAGTATTCTTAAAAAAGGTTGACAAAGAAAAAACAACACTAGATGCTCAATTCTTAACAGCTTATGATGATTACAAACCAAATGTAGTAAAAGAACAAATAATAACACAAGAAACAGCTAAGCTACCAATTACATATGATAGTATTGCATTAATTGTAATATTAGCAATTGTAGTTATAGCATTAGTAGTAGTATTCATCAGAATGAAAAAATTAAGCAAAAAAGATGAAGAAAAATAGTATAGAATTAAAAATCTATAAAGCAATATTTTGTGTGTTATTAATAGCCGCTATAGCAATATTAGGCATTGTTATTTATAAATATGGTAGTAGTCAAGTAAACGAAAAAGAAAGCCAAGAAGCAGTAGAAGCTTTTAGTAATATAGATTTTTCAAAAAATGATGAGGAATCAGAAAATCTAGTCCAATTAGATTATAAAGGATACAAAATAATAGGAATTGTAAAAATACCAAAAATAAAAATAGAATATCCTATATTAGAAATTGGAGATATTGATCCAGAAAATGCTAAAAAACCAATGAAATTATCCATAATAAAATATTGGGGAGAAAATGTAAACGATTATGGAAATTTATCAATAGCAGGTCATAATAACAAAGATGGAACGATGTTTGGAAAAACTAAAAAACTAGAGATAGGAGACATTGTAGAATTGACAGATTTAAAAGGTCAAACAATTCAATACTCAATCTATGATATCTTTGTAACAGACCCTAATGATGTAAGCATTTTATTACCAAAAGATGAACTTGTAAGAGAAGTAACACTAATTACATGTACAAATGGAAATAAACAAAGATTGATATTAAAAGCGAAAGAAATATAGTAATAAAACATAGGGGGTAATAAAAAATGGCAGGTAAATCAAATTCCTTGAGCAAGAAAAGTATTATTGCAATTATAGCAATAATAGTATTATTGTTTATAGCTGGTTTATCAGTAGGAATATTCTTGTCTGATAAAGGTGAAACAGAAGCTGCTGACGGAAATACAATAGTTCAAACAGATCCAAATAATCCAGATGCAAACAATAATGAACAACCTGGAAATACAGATCCAGAGAATCCAACAACAGACCCAGATTCTAATGGTGTAAATGGAAATGAAAATACAAATCCAGCAACACCTAATAATGGAAATGCTGGAGGAGCAACAAATACAGGAGTTACTACAGGAACAGATGTAAACAATGTTGGAGAAACAACAATAACAAGAGTTGAAGAACAAGAAAAACTAGTTTCAAGAGACTATTGGGATTGGTGGACACCAATTGATGTTGCAGTTGCATCAACAGTAGAAAACTTAGATACAACAACTCCAGATTTAACAGTAAAAAAATCAGTTATGACAGAAACTGGAGATGACAACTTAACATATGTAGGGCAAGACATAACATATGTAATAGAAGTAACTAATAATGGAAATAAAGATGTGCAAAACATCGAAATAACAGATAGAATACCACAAAACACTAGCTTTGTGTCTATTAATGATGAAGAAAATAGCGAAATAAAAGGAACAACAGTAAATGGAAAAGAAACTGTTGTAGGTGTAAAATGGATTGCAACAATACCAGCAGGAGAAACAATCAAACTATCATTTACAGTAAATGTAAATGAAGCAATGTTAAATGAAGATGGAGAAGAAGTTCCAGTAACAGGAACAATTCTAAATACAGCAATAGCAAATGGAGAAGAAAGTAATGAAGGAAATCCAACTGAAACATCAATTATAGAAAACAACAAATCAAGTGTTATAACAAGAAATGGAGAAATTGTTGAAACAGCAAAAGTTGGAGACAGAATTACATATATAATAACTGTAACAAATACAGGAGATGCAGAAGGAACAACATTCATAACAGATACAGTTCCAGCAGGAACAAAATTAATATCAGTACAAGATCAAGAAGTATCAGAAGAACAAACAGAAATTGCTTGGTCTGTTAAACTAGCTGCAAATTCAACAGTAACAAGGAAATTCACAGTTGAAGTAGAAAGCATAGATGGAAAAATTAAAAATATCGCAAATGTTGGTGGAACAGACACTAACGAAAAAGAAGATGAAACAGCTGATATAACAGTAGTTAAAGAAGTTGTAGATATTAAAAGAGCTGGAGTAAGCATTGGAAAAGATGCTGAAGTTAAAGCAGGAGATGTAATTGAATACAAAATTACAGTAACAAATAATGGAAGTAAAGATTTAAGAAATGTAGTTGTAGATGAAAAAATGGCTAATATAGTATTAGATGAAACACAATTACAAATTGGATATTTAGCAGCAGGAGATTCAAAAGAAATAACAGCTACATATACAGTAACATATGAAACAGATATAAAAAACAAAGAAGACAGAACAATATTAAATGAAGTTTCTGTTTCAGGAGAAACTGTGCCAGATCCAGAAAATCCAGAAGAAACTCCAACACCTGTAGAAGATGAAGATGAAGAAGAGACACCAGTTGAAGAAACACCAGAATTAACAGTTACAAAAACAGCAACAGCAGTAAATGGTCAAGAAATTACAGATACAACAAAAGTAAGACCAGGAGATGTTATTGAATATACAATAATAGTAGATAATACTGGAAACAAAACATTAGAAAATATAGAAATAACAGATTCATTAAATGTAAAATTTAATGGACAAAACAAACCAGCAAATACAGTAATAAAAACAATTACAAAATTAGCACCAGATGACGAACCAGTAGGAATAAATGTATATTATACAGTAACAGAGGCAGACTGTGCAAATTTAACAGTAATAGCAAACGTAGCAACAGCAACAGCCGATGATGGAACAACAGATGATGATAATGATATAACAGTTCCAGTAAATGTTGACACAACAGTAAGCATAACAAAAGTATGGAACGATAATGGAAACCAAGATGGAAAGAGACCATCAACAATAACAATTAATCTATATGCAGATGGAACATATGTAAAATCAGAAACAATATCTGGAACAACATATACATTTACAAAATTGCCAAAATACAATGCACAAGGTGGAGAAATAGTATATACAGTTACAGAAAATGCAGTAACAGAATATACAACATCATATAGTCAAGACACATTTACAATAACAAATACACATACACCAGAACAAATATCAGCATTAATGGTAACAAAAGCCTGGGAAGACAACAATGATCAAGACGGAATAAGACCAAATTCAGTAAGTGTAAGCTTATTAGCTAATGGAGAAGTAATAAAAACAGTAAATGTAACATCAGCAGATAATTGGGTAACATCATTTGAAAATTTACCAGTATATGAAAATGGAGAAAGAATTACATATACAGTAATAGAAAATAATGTTGCACCAGGTTACAATGCAGAAGTATCTGGAAGTGTAGATGAAGGATTAACAATAACAAATACACATACACCAGAAACAATACCAACAACAACAATAACAAAAGTATGGCAAGATAATAGTGACCAAGATGGAATCAGACCAGACTCAGTAGAATTAACACTATATGCAGATGGTGTAGAAAAAGAAACAGTAACAGTAAGCGAAGCAACAAACTGGTCATATACATTTGAAAACTTAACAAAATATAGAGATGGTGGAATAGAAATCGTTTATACAGTAAACGAAAAAACAGTACCAACAGGATACACAAAAACAGCAGAAGGTCTAACAGTAACAAATGCACATACACCAGAAACAATACCAACAACAACAGTAACAAAAGTATGGCAAGACAATAACGACCAAGACGGAATTAGACCAGACTCAGTAGAATTAACACTATATGCAGATGGAGTAGAAAAAGAAACAGTAACAGTAAGCGAAGCAACAAACTGGTCATATACATTTGACAACTTAACAAAATATAGAGATGGTGGAGTTGAAATAGTTTATACAGTAAACGAAAAAACAGTACCAACAGGATATACAAAAACAGCAGAGGGATTAACAGTAACAAATGCACATACACCAGAAACAATACCAACAACAACAATAACAAA
>CAMEJH010000031.1 GCA_945919455.1 uncultured Clostridium sp.
AATTTATTATTCTGCTGATTCTTCTGTTTCAGGAGCTTCATAAGCTTCTAATATAGCTTTTTGAATCTTCTCTCTTGTTTCAGCATTGATTGGATGAGCTATGTCTTTAAATTCTCCGTTTGGAGTTTTTCTGCTTGGCATAGCAATGAATAATCCGTTTTGGCTTTCGATAACTTTGATATCATGGATAACAAATTCATTATCGAATGTTACAGAAGCAACAGCTTTCATTCTGTTCTCTGAATTTACTTTTCTTAAACGTACGTCTGTTATTTGCATTGTGTGCACCTCCACTGTTTTTTAAATTTGTACATGTATGTTTCTTATGTACTAATATATTATTCTTCATAAAATTTCTTTTTCCTTCTTTTTTTTACAAATTTTTTATAAAATTAATTTAAAAGGTTGGTTCTCCATCTTTATTAAAGTTCCATTTTTTCCATTCTGATGTATCTATTCCATCACTATTCTCTTCTATATATGAATTAAATAATTCTTTTACAGAATTTTCTTCTATACTTTCTATTTGTGTAACTCCATATAAACTGTCTTCTTTATTTCCTACAGCTCTACTGCATGTATTTTTTAAGTAATATCCATTTTCTATCGTTAGTTGGACGCTATCATTATATAAATATCCACACATACTTCCTGCACCATACGACCAGTTTACTTTTTTATCAACTATAGTTCCTACATTATATGCATTTTTTATTGTTCCAGATATGCTAGCCCAGCCCAAGCTTCCTATAATACCACTTCTTCCATCAGCTCCATTCAACGGTATATTACCTGCATTATAGACATTTATAACTGTAGCTTCATTATATACAAATCCTAAAATTCCTCCAACTTGATACCCTGTTGATATTATATCTCCCAAATTATAGCAATTATAAATTTTTATATTAGCTTCGCTTCTTCCTACAATTCCTGCCGTACTTTCTGTTGTATTTGTTATCGTAGCTAAATTGATGCAATTTACTATCTCAGCATTTCTCATTTCTCTTCCTAGAATTCCTGCTGCACCATATCCTGATATATTTATATTAACATCACTAACACAATTTATTATTTTTCCGCTTCCATATCCAACTATTCCTCCTGCTGATGTATATCTTTCTGTTAAATCTCCTTCTGTATTAATATTTCCTGTTACCGTTAAATTTTTTATTGTAGAATCTTTTATCATTCCAAATAGTCCTAATACATCGCTGTCACTTTTATTTTTTTCATAAAGATTTTTTATTTTATGACCTTCTCCATTAAATGTTCCATTAAAATTCCAGCTTTTATATCCTATTGGTGCAAATCCAGTTCCTGTAGTCATTTCTATTATTAACTGATTTCCATCACTATCATTTCCATTTATGTCTCCAAAATCAGTTCTTTCACTATTTATATATGAAAATCTAGATTTAAAATCTAAATCTATTTTTAATGCAATATATTTCTGTGAAAAATATTCTTCACTTGTTATATCTACAGCAACTCCATTTACAAACTTTTTTCCATTCCCATTTACCATATTAGAAAATGCAACTAAATCTTCTATACACCATATTTCAAAAGGATGTTCCTCACTTCCATCTAATTCATTACCATTTTTATCTTTAGTTATATCTCCTGGTGTTTTATCTGATATAATTTCTTTAACATCACTTATTTTTCCGTCTTTATCTATAGTATAATATCTATTGCTATTTTTAAATAAAACTTCTAATTCTTTTCCTGAATCTGATACCTCTGTTTTGTCTATGCCAACCTCTTTATTTAACACATTTTGCAAATTCTCTTTTGTTATATCTCCATATACATCTTTTTCGGCAGCTTGCGCTAATGAATTTGTTAGTATTTCTTTTTCCTCTGATATTTCTGTTTCTTCTTTTCCTCTTTTGGCTTGGTTTATTAGTCCATTGTCCCCTGATAATACACTTATTGATATTCCTGCTAGTATAATTAGAACTACTATTGTTACTACAAGCGCTATTAATGTTATTCCCTTTTCTTTTTTCATTCGTTATTCTCCTCTCATTCTTTTCGTTAATTTAATTAATTAATGATGTCTTAATGATATAAATATATCATTAAAAAGATATTTTAGTCAATAATTATATAAATAAATTTTCTCTGAATTAAAATAAAAAAATATAGGTAAAATACTTATGAATATAAATTTAGATATGATTTTAGTTCGTTAAGTAATTAAATTAACGATGTTATTTTTCTTTCTTATTATTTTATTTCCAATTATTTAGCACAAAAATCTTGAATTTTGCATTATATAAGTATATAATCTAATGTATAAAATTATGAGGAGTGTTTGTTATGCCAAATATTGATAATATAAAAAAATACAAAAAAATACATATGATTGGAATTGGTGGAGTTAGTATGAGCGGAATTGCAGAAATTCTTCTTAACTGGGGTTTTACGGTTTCAGGTAGCGACCGTACCGATTCTGAAATATTAAATACTTTAAAAAATGCAGGAATTAAGACTTTTGTTGGTCATAATGCAGAAAATGTTTTAGGAGCTGATTGTGTTGTATATACAGCCGCAATAAGTAAAGACAACCCTGAATTAGTTCATGCCAAAGAACTTGGTATTCCTGTTATAGAAAGATCCGATTTTCTTGGAGAACTTACTAGATGTTATAAAAATACAATTGCAATTTCTGGTACTCATGGAAAAACTACAACTACCTCTCTCGTATCTTTATGTTTCTTAGAAGCATTAAAAGATCCAAGTATTCAAGTTGGCGCAATAATTAAAGAACTTAATGGTAACTATAGAGTTGGAAATAGCGAAAATTTTATTATTGAAGCTTGTGAATATGTAGAAAGCTTTTTAAAGTTTAGTCCTAGATCTGAAATTATTTTAAACATTGATAATGATCATTTAGATTACTATAAAAATATGGAAAATGTAAAAAAAGCTTTTATAAAATATGTAAAATTATTACCTGAAGATGGACATTTAATTATAAATGCAGATGACAATAACTGTATTGATTTACCTATTTATTCAAAAGCTCCTGCTATTAAATATGGTATTGAAAATGAAGATGTTGATTTTTCTGCAAAAAATATTTCATTTAATGAAGATGGATGTCCTGAATTTGATGTTTATAAATATAATGAATTCTATGAGCATATTAAGCTTTCTATACCTGGAAAACATAATGTTTTAAATGCTTTAGCTTGTATTGCTTTATGTGATTTATATGGAATTTCTAAAGAAAATATAAAAGTTGCTTTATCTAAATTTAAAGGTGCTGATAGGAGATTTGAATTTAAAGGCATGCTTAATGGTGCTAAAGTTTATGATGATTATGGTCATCATCCTACTGAAGTTTTGGCTACTGCTAAAGCTCTAAAAAATAAACATTTTAATGAGTCTTGGGTTGTTTTTCAGCCTCATACTTATAGTAGGACTTATAATCATTTAGATGCATTTGCACAAGCATTACTAAATTTTGATAATATTATTGTTACAGATATTTACGCTGCTAGAGAAAATAATACATACAATATTTCTTCTAAAGATTTAGTTGATGCAATTGTAAAATTAGGAAAAGACGCTAAATACATTTCTTCTCTTGAAGATTGTGCTTCTTATTTAAAAGAAAATGTTAAAGAGAATGATATTGTTCTAACTTTAGGAGCTGGAACTGTTACACAAATTGGACCAATGATCGTTAAATAAATTAGAATAGTTAGAGGTATTTATATATGAACCAAGAACTTATAAATTATATAGAAACTAATATTTTTCCAAGATACGAAAAATATTACTCACATGGTATGATTCATATTTCTAATGTTATGAAAAATGTCTTAACTTTAGCTAAAGAATATAATTTAGATGAAAATATGTGTTATACTATTGCGGCTTATCATGATCTAGGATTAAATGTTGATAGAGAAAATCATGAAAAAGAATCTGGTAAAATTTTAATTAGTGATGAAAAACTAAGACAATTTTTTACCGATGAACAACTAAATATTATGAAAGAAGCTATAGAAGATCATCGTGGTTCAAGAAAAGAAGAACCTAGAAATATTTATGGAAAAGTATTATCTGACTCTGATAGAGATTTTGATATAAAGCTTCTAGCCAAAAGACAATTAGCAACGTCTATAAAAAACTATCCTGAAATATCAACTTTTGATGAACATTTTGAAAATTGTTATAAATATATTTTAAATAGAATTAATAAATACGGTCATTTTAATTTATGGACAAATAATTCTATTTTTATTAAACAGAGAGAAAACTTCGAAAAAGACTTTTTAAATAAAGAATATGCTAAATCAGTTTACAAAAAAGAATATGATAAAATTTCAACTGATGGAACTTTAGATAAGATAAAAAATTATTATGAGGATTATTAATAAATAAATTTCATACTTTTTTAGATTTCGTGGGAGTGAAATTAAAACAAAAAATTGTCTATTTTGTATATTTCCATCCCACATTTTTTTATTTTATATATTCAAAAAAACTGTCTGGAATACCATATCTAGCAAGATATCCATTCTTATAATTTAAGTCACTTGTAACATCTTTGATTACCCAACTTGGTATTTTAAAATCATTTGCTTCTTCTTCATTTTCAAATTCTATTTCTAAATATGCTAGTCCTTCCAATTCTCCAGAAAATATGTCAATTGCTAGCAAGTAATCTCCATCTAAAAACTGATATCTTGTTTTATAAATTGTATTTCCTTCTCGTTTTTTTATCAAATTATTATATTCTTCTTCTGTAATGTAATTTTCTATTTCTTCTCTTGTCATCCCATCTGAAGTCATATTAGTTTTTACGGCAAAAGTATATTCTTTTCCATCATTTATCTTTCTAACTCTTATTTCTGGTGAAAAACATATATATGTCTGTTCTATCTTAATTATTTCTGTATTAGATAAATTATATGGTATTTTATTTTTGTCTATTATCCACTTTTTTTCTATCTCAAGATCATCTGCCATTATGTTATCTATTTTATTTGAATAATTTATCTCATATATTATTTCTTTTATTGAGAAAGTTAATATTATAATTAATATTAATAATAAAAATATTGATATAAATATCAAAATATTTCTTTTACTTTTCATATTATCACCTAACATTCGTTATTATTAAAAAAATTCCACACCATAAACTTATACATATAATATATTATTATATTTTACCACAAATATTGTAGTTTTTTCTTTTTATATAATTCAATTTATTGATATTAATATAACATATTGTTTAATAATTATCAATACTTTTCATGTATACCAATCTATGAACTTGCTAGGCTATCAACAAATTCACATGGCCATTTTATCATTATATATTGTAAAAGAATCAAGACTTTGATATAATAATATTGTAATATTTGTATAAGGAGAGATTTATATGGATTTAAAAGAGCTCAAAGAAAATTCGAGAAAAATGTTAGCAACATTTATAAATTCGATAGATTTAAATGGAGAATGGTATTCTCAGATTAATACAACACCTTTAGCTTGGGGAAATCCAAGACTTAATGCCTGTGGAGAATTTATATCTCCAGGAAGTAAGAGGCTCGATAGATTTTTGCAGACAAAAAGATATGATGATATAACAAGAAGAAATTTAATTAAAAAAGGGTTGATACTTATTAACCAATCGTATAGACAACAAGAAGCTGATCCAGAATTATATGTTACATTAATTCATGAAACTTTACATGCCAATAGAGATTTGTTACTTTTTGATACTTTTCGAGAAGGAGGAAACGAATCATCATATAGTTATAATAATGGAAGATTTGAACAAAATACTGCAGAATTATCTAGTAAACATGCAGATGCTTCCCAAGAAATACTTAAAGGAAATATAGATACATCAAGAAAAACTATTGATAGTTATGTTTCTAAAACTTTTGAAGAAATAGAAGATATGGAATTTGCAGAGCACAAAATTAATGATCAAATGGAAAAACAACGAAAAATAGATGAATCATTAGTTGAAATTATGGCTAGATTATCTTATACATTATATAGAGATAAACAAGAAGGAAAAGAATCTGATATATGGGATATGATACAAGGTATTATGGAAAATTCTAAAGAAGAATATTATGAGCTTATAGCCGAAGATTCTTCACTTGGATATTTAAGTGAAGATACCATTTTGGCAAAAGATAGAGCTGTTATGTGCGATATTTTGTTAAAACATCATGATTTTGAATTATTTAATTGGATGGTAGATCCAATTTCATATTCGCTAGGTGATATTCACTATGACTTTTTTGGGCAATATACTAAGGACGATAAAAAATTGCTAGAAAAATTGTATGAAGATGAAGGAAAAATTGATTTAGACGATGAATATTCATTAGATTCACCAGATATAGGTAAAATAACCTCTTCAGATATAAAAAAAGTAGCTACTTCAACAACTGCTATTAAAGAATTGTCAAGCAGTTTCGAAGATATAAAACAGGCACAAACTAAATTAGGAAAAGATAAAGGTAGAATATAAAGAAAAAGAACAAAGTCGGCTTCACATTTGTGAATGTCGACTTTGTTCTTCCAATAATCCCCCTTTCTTAATAAGGGCCAATATTCCTTTTGTTTTTCTCTGTTCTGGCCTTAACCTCCGCAATGGTTCTGACATCATCCCATACAAACTGGGCCAAGCCCAATCTTGCACTGTTGATTTCTGTAATAGAAAGCTTTTTGCGAGGAGGACACTTTTCATAATGTAAGCAGTTTACTACTACAAAAGAATCGTGTTTTGTGTTAAAAGTTTCGTAGCCCGTTGTAATCCAAGGATATTTTTCGATACGCTTGGAACGATCTCTAACTTTAGCACATCCACCCTGCTCATCACTTGCTGCAGAAAGTCGCTGACATTCCTTACCCGCAGTGGCGCACAAATGTGCTCCCAGAATGTTGGAAGAAACAAAACTAATGTTGTTAGGAATTTTAGAGTAGTAGAGCTTACCATCCACTTTGAGTACAAAAGATGAAATTCCACTCCTTCTATATCCAGCCAATTCTTCAGATGTAACCTCAACCAAGTTGAAAGACATATGCTCAACAACCTCTTTTAACTGCTTTCTTGAAACAACCTTGAACTGCTGGTTAGTATTGGTGCCAAGTTTATACTTTACCTCGAAAGTAGTTGTGATTTTGTCTGCCTTAAGAGTTTCAACTCCTTCCAGAACAATGTTCTTAAATACAGTAGTAGTTCCTTTGGTTATCTGGACCTTTGTGGTAGCTGCATTAGTACTCATAATGTCAATTCCTCCTTATTATTGGCGAAACTACAGTTTCAATTTTTCAATATGCTATAGTACATAAGTACTCTAATTATATTGTATCACTTTATGTAAATTTTATCAATACTAACATAATAATCCACATAGTTTAAATATTTTAGAAAATAAAAGAAAAAATATATTTGCTATTATTAATGCTCTTTTTATATAATTCGATTGTCTTAACCTTAAAATTTTAGGATTATTATTTTTTATTTTTCAAATTAATAATAAAATTTTTTATTTGATCCAGTTTTTGATTCATCTCGTTTATATACATAGTAAAATATTCAGTCATTTCATCAACTTCAGTATTCGATAAATCATCTATACTTAATTTTCCGTTCATTAACTTTTCAGCTAACTCTTTTTTTCTATTAAATTCTATGGTTTCATTTTTATATGATATATTTTGTATGAAATTATTTTTGCCCTGTTTCATTTGTATAAAGTTGTTTTCAGTATTCTCATTATTTTTATTATTCTTTTTTGGAAAGATTTTTCTAAAGAAATTACATATTTTATACCATAAGGTATCAGTAACAATAAGTTCATTTTTATTCATTTTTTATCTCCTGTACTTTATTTATAATTCTGTCTCTTTTGGTTGTTGTTTCTTATAATCTTCTTCTAATTTTTGAGCTTCGACTAATTTCTTCTGTGTACTTATGGCTATTTCTACTAATCCATTAAGTTGCTCTCTTTTATTAACTTCTGGTTGTTCAATTCCTTCATAAGGATATTTTTTATCTGTAGCTAAATAATCTTCTAATTTTCGGAGTTCACTATCAGAATATCCAAATAACTCATCTCCAGTTTGTTCTTCTAACTCAAATGCAAAGTCATTTAATTCAATGCTTAATGAATCTAGTTGTTCACTAAATTGTTCATATTTTTCTGAATATTCTTCATCTGCCAAAGTTAAGCCAGGAGTAAACTTTTTATTCATAAAAGTATCTATTACAGAACACATCATACCGCAACCAGGATTATTTCTTTCAAGTTCTAAGTATTCTTCTAATTTTTGAACAATTTCTGGATTTTGACTTGCAGCTTTTTTATATCTTGACATATCAATTAAGTTAATGCTACCTCCCTTGAACCCAAAACCACTAAAATAAGTTACATCTTTTTCTAATTTGCCTTGCGTTATTTCAAATAATCTTTTTAACCTTTTCTCTTCTAGCTTGTTATCATCTATAAATAGTACAGAATCATATCCAAATGTGGTTACTGGTTTAAGATTTTCTAAATCATAATCTTCTTTTTTTGCTTCATATTCTAATGGATTTGTTTCTTCATCATAATTTTTCCACTGTTCTTCATTATCACGAGTCAGCATTTTATCAAATAGTGTTCCAAACTCTGGTTTTAAAGTTAAAAATCTTTCTACCCATGGGCCTTTAGCACTTGTACATAAAACGATATCAATGCCTTGAATTTTAGCTTCATGCAGTTTGCTTATTAATTTATCTAAATTTGGTCTTAATACCATCATAGCATCAGTTCCATCAGGAACATAAAAACTTTTAAATATTCCATGCTCTAGTGTTTCATCCATATCTAAAATTATTGCTCTCTTTTTACTATCCATATTATATTTCTCCAATCTACTTATAATTACTCAAGTTTCTTAATATTAAGTTATTTCACAACTTAATTATACTACTTTTATTTGAATTTGTCATATAAATTACAAATTTTTTCTAAATTATATTGTTAAACAAATACAAAGCCAATTGATTTTGTTCTTATTTTGTCATTTTCCATAATTTTAGCCATTACAAACATTATAATATGATATTTAGTCAAATTGATTATAGTAGCTCTATATTCTTTATCAATTTCTTTCAACATATTTTGTTTTTCTTCAAACCCTCTTATTTCAATATTTTCAAGTAGTTCGACGAAAACGCATTATGGAGCGATTTAGGAGGTTATTTGCGAAAAATATGCCTATTTTAAATAGTGCTCCTCCCACAATTTGCTCAAAAAAATTCGATTAATCAACTGTTAAAATTAGTATAGCATAAAATAAAAAAACTGGCAACTAATTATTTCTAACTAGTCGCCTTTCATAGCAATTTAACTGGAACTTTCGTTCCTTTCATAGCAATCTTTATTGATTACTTTCTAATACTATGATACTATATTTTACTCTAAATGTCAACAATTTATTCATTAAATTTTTATATAGGTTTACTCATATTATCGCCAAATTCTAGGCATATTTTATCAGATATATTATTTATATCTTTACCATCTAATGTTCCTATCGTTCCGGAAAAATTTACTCTTAATATGCTAACTTTCTTCATTCTTGTAATTCTTGCCCATCTAAGCATTTTTCTAAAACCATTTATTTTTTCTAATTCAATTATTTCTGTGATTTTATCTTTTTGTTTTTTACATTCTTCCTTTGTAATTTTTCCATCTTCTAAATCTTTTTCTATTCTTGTATATTCTATTGGTTTCTTTGATGATATTGGTACAACAAATAAATCTTTATCAAAATTTTTTAGTATAACAGCAGGGTGCATTCCTCCAAACTCATTTCCAATATTAAATCCAAAATCTATCCATACCACATTGCCTCTCTTAAATAAAACATATTTCATAATTATTTTTGCATCTTCTACTGATATATTTGTATTATTGAATGTATATTTATTGTCTTTGAAAGTATAATTTTCTTTGATTATAGATTTTACCTTTTTATTAGCTTTATTAAATGTGTATCGTGTAATAACATAATTCGGCAAGGTGTGTTTAATTACATTTGTATAAATATAATTTTCATTTTTTTCATTTTCTATTATTTTTGTTTTATCTTTAACCCAAGTAAAATATAGTTTACCTCTTTTTATATCTTTATCTATCATCAAACTTTTTCTAAATTCTCGTAATTTCTTTAGACAATCTATATAAGCTTCTTTCATCAAATCACACTCCTTATATATGAATTTTATTTTTTATATTATATCAAACTTTTGTTCTTCAGCTAAACAATGCCAATAAAAAGAAATTTAGGTGATATTTTAGATTTATGATAAAAAGTATAATAACTTAATACTTGATGACAAGTGCTAAGCTATTTTTATACAATATTATTTTATCTTTTCATCATATTCTTTCGTTATTACTTTATAATTTTGCCTATAATATTCTAATATAGTATCTAGTTCCTCATTAAAATATCTGTTTCGCGGATTTTGAGTATTATTTTTACGAATTAAATGTTTAATTTCATCTATGGAATAAAATCCAACTTGAAAATTGTCTTTCTTTTCTTCTTGAGTTTGGTTAGCATTTTCCATTTGGATTTGATTAGCTTGCCCTGCATAATAGTAAGTTATAACTAATCTATCAGTAGTAGTATTTTCTCTAGTTGGATAGTTAAACTGAAAATGTCTCATTTTTACTAATGGCTTCAGAACTTCAAATTCTATTCCTATTTCTTCTTTTATTTCTCTAATAACTGCTTTTTCAGGAGTTTCTCTTTCTTCTATTGATCCTCCTGGAAATAAATATACTCCTCCATAATTCGCTATTAATATTTTACCTTCAGAATTATTAATTATAGCTCTACTTTTCAACTTAATAATTGTTGGTTGATAATTATTTTCGTGTTCATTAATACTTAATATTTTAGTCATATTTCGTTCTCCAATCTTATACCTAATTCTTCATTTTTATATTATAAAATCCTTCATCGATTCCATTTATTAACATATTATCTATATTACATCATTCTTTCAAATTCGTCAGACACTGTCTGATAAATTTAATTATAACATAATCCTTCCATTTTTTCATTAAATTTACAAAATAAAACAAATATTGCTCGCAAATTTTTAAAGGGTATGGGACTAAGTCCCATAATTTGAATTTTGACTAGGGAGGAAAAATTCAGTGCTTGTTAGGAAAACAGCGGGAGTACAAAAATTACCTTTATCTTAAATTTTTCCTCTAATTTTTTCAATTATGATTACATATTATTGCTCCAATTTTATAATTTTCTTTCTTTGATTTCGAGAAAGTTTTATTATTTTTTACAGCAACTAATCTAATCAATTTTTGTTTTTCTTTGTTCAATTTTATTTCAACTTCTTCATTATTTTCATGTATATTTTCTGAAAATAACTCATAAAATTCTATTTCAAATTCTTTATTTAATCTTTGTATATAATCATCTAATTGTTCTTGATTTATATTAACACTTGTCCTAATTTCTTTTTCTTCTTCGTTCACTTCAATAGGTACATAAATATCTGCTATTCCTAATGCAAAAAACTTTGTTAATTGTTCAATATAACTACTTCTAAAATTTATTTTATCAATATAAAATTCTCCGTTTTTTGTTCTTTAATAATGTAATTGATTCAATAAATTTTGAAATAAATTCTTGCTTTTCTTCTTTTGATTTTTTGTTCCATTCTTGTTTTAAAGTTTCATTTAATTTGTTATCTTTTATTAGTTTTTCTCTTTCAATATCTCTATCAGCCATCAGTTGTTGTGGTGTAAATAATAAACTATTTGTATTAAGTTTTTCATATTTTTTCGTTTCTAAAATATTGATTTTTTCCTCAATAATTTTGTAATCTTCTGAAAAATCTTCTATTTCAACTATACCACTTACATAAGCTTTTTTTATTCTTTCTTTTTGCTTTTGCAATGTGTTAATTTCTTGGTCTAGTTTTTCTGTTTTTGTTTCTTTTTTGTCAGCTAGTATTGGTAGAAAATATTTTTTAACTGCCATATCATACTCGACTAACTCAAGAATAAATCTTTGTAAACATTCTTCGATTTTATCTTCTCTGTAATATGTCTTGCAATGCTCACAAGTATAATACATATATTTTTTCTTTGTTCCTCCAGAGCCTTTACATTTCATTATTTTGTTACATTTAGGACATTTTAGTTTTTGAAAGAATATATAAACTCTATCTCTAGTGTAACTTCTTTGATTTTTTTCTTTTTGATGTTGTGCTTCGTTCCACATAGCACGACTAACTATTGACTCAACTACATTCATATAAACTAAAGCATCTTTATTATTTGACTTTCCTTTTTCATAATCTCCCATATATACTTTATTATCTATCATTTTCATAATCGTTGTATCTCTCCAATGTTTAGGATATAAAACTTTTTCTTTATTTAAAGTATTACTTATTTGTTGATAGCTTTTGCCTTCAAGATACATATTAAATATTCTAATAACTATATCTTTTGTAGTTTCATCAATTACGGTTTTCTTATTACTATCTTTTGTGTAACCTAATGGAACAATTCCCGGTAAATGTCCTGATTTAATAGCACCATTTAAACCAAACTTTGTTCTTTCACTAACGATTTCAATTTCTAACTGTGGTAATACTGTTAACATTCTAACAAAAAAGCGTCCATTAGCCGTTTCAGTATTTATGTCATCTTTATCACAAATAAGATAGCAATTATGCATTTCTAACTGTGAAATAAGTTCCTCTAAATCACGAACTGAACGAGTAACTCTATCTAATTTATAGGCTACAATATAATTAATTTTACCTTGTTTCATGTCTGCTAACATTTGTTGAAATGCTGGTCTATCTTTAATATTTTTTGCTGATATTCCAGCATCTTCATATACCTTAAATACTTCATATTCTTTAAACTTACAAAGTTGTAATAGTTTTTCTTTTTGCTCTGCCAAACTAAATCCTTCTCTTACTTGGTCTTCTGTACTTACTCTAATATAAATACCTGCAATTTTCTTATCTTCGTTCATTTATAAATCTCTCCTTTCACGCTTGAATGGAAAGGCACAAAAAAACTCTAAAATTTATAGCCTTTCTATGTAGTCTTTTAGTTGAGATAAAGGATATTTATACCTTAAATCTCCCACATAAAAGTAATCGCATTCATTAAAGAATAAAAATAACTTGTCTTTAATGATTACTCTATGTGGTTCTACATATGCTAAGTTTGTATGTTCTATAATTCTTAAACAACCTTCATATATCTTTATGTGATCAAGTTTTATAGAATTTAAACCGCAAGCCCATTCAATTTTAGAGAGTAAATTCTCGTTTATCTTGTTTTTCTTTTTTACAATACTAATCATACCACACCATCCTTCCTTTTTCAAGATAAAGGCAACAAAAAAATCAACCTTTTACAGTTGATTTATCAATACTTTCGTCTGGTGCGACGATTTTACTTAATGGAGCGGGTGTCGTAGTTATCTACAACTTTTTCTCTCTTTAACGTTTGATACCATAATCAATCAAGTTATATATAGATTAACAGATTATTGAAAAATTTTCAAGATATTTATTATAAAAACTTTTACAAAAATTTGTTTGCTTTCTATTGCTTTATTGTAAAATGTATGTTATACTAACTGACATAGGAAATGATGATAAGCAGATGTGGTTTTGCCACCAATTTTACGAATCTTCGTAGGAAGGGTGGTGATGTTTATGGTTAAAGTGATACTATTTTTTATATTATCCTTAATGTTATCTTTAACATTAAACGTTGCCTTGACAGCAGTTCTGTATAAGAACTGGGTTGATAAGCAACTACATAAATAAAAAAAGCTCACATCTGTAACTTTGGCGGTTTAGATGTGAGTTTTTCAAATCTATTTCGGCAAAACCACGTTTGTGGAATTGTCATTTCCTATATTTATTATACTTGAGATTTTAGGAAATGTCAAATAAAATTTCGAAGAAATCTGTTATTATCTCTCTATGTCTTTAGTTTTTTCTTTATAATATTGTGTAACTTGTGAACTTCTTGAAAATACCCTTACATTTCCAAGTTGCATTAATTGTTTTTTGATTTGTGATTCATCTGAATTTGGATTATAAAATAATAAGCCTTTATCAGAAAAGTGTACTGTTTCTTCTGAATGTTCTTCACTGAATATACTTCCTACTACAACATCTTTGATACCATATTTTTTGATAACATCTTTATATAAATCTATATCTTTTATGGTTATCCCATTTAATACTGGTTTCATATATAAAACTGTTGGAATACCTAATTGATTTGATATTTCAAATGTATTAAATCTTTTATTTAGTGAGTCTGTTCCTTTTTCAATTTTATTCCACTGACTTATAGTTGCTGAACTAACAAATATTACTAACTGTCCCAAATATTCAATTAAATCTTCAAATTGTCTTGCTTCTTGTATAGTTATTTCTTTTTTTGTAGATAGTTGAATTTGATTTCCTCTTTGTAAGAAATACTTTATTAACTTTATTGTTGCTGGTTTATTACTATCATCCCAACATTCTGAAAAACACCCTAAAGTAATTAAAGTATCTTTCGAGATTCCATAATTTTCAATTTCTTCAATTAATTCCTCTGATGTCTTAATTTTTGAAACTATAGATTCATTGTTATATCCCATCTTACTTAAATAACAATATGAACATTTACCAGTACAGCCTAAACATGTATTTACAAATATTCTTTTATCATCTCTTGAAAATAAGTATCCTGTATCTATCATTTTACACCATTCCATTCATCTAAAAACTCTTTTAAAAAGTTTTCTAAGAATTTATGCCTTTCTATTGCAATTTCTTTTGCTGTGTCTGTATTCATTAAATCTTTTATTTTTAATAACTTGTCATAAAAATGGCTAATTGAAGTATTAGACCCTTTTTCGTTATATTCCTTTTCATCTACAAGTTGATTATTACTTGGTTCATATATCAACTTTCCTTTTTTACCACCATAAGCAAAAGTTCTAGCAATGCCAATTGCTCCTATTGCATCTAATCTATCTGCATCTTGTGCTATTCTTCCTTCGTGTGATAGTTCTTTTTTCTCTACGATATTACTACTAAATCCTAAATTTACACAACTATAAATTATATTTTGTATATCATCTTTTGAAAAATACTCATAAACCTGTAATTGTTTTAGGGTTTCTTCTAATTTTTCAGTAATATTCCCATTAAAGAATTTATGGTCATATAAGTCATGCATTAAAACAATTATTGTTAGTATAAACTCGTTTGCTTGTTCTTTTCTATTTATTAACATTGCATTATTATATACTCTTTCTATATGCCACCAGTCATGACCTGTAGAATCATTTTTACATACTTCTTGAACATATTTTTTTATTTTGCTTATTATTTCTTCTTTTTCCATTTTTTCTCCTTATCTTGTAAGAGTATACCACAAATTATGCATTTTTTCAACATTTTGGTAGTAAACCATTTTCTAATTAATTCTCATTTTCAGAAAAATTAATATTATTAAATAAATACAATGCCACTTTATTCTGTTCTGTCGTGTTCATTTCCATAAGTTTAGCCATTGCAAACATTACAAGCTTATATTTTCCAAAATTTATAATAGTAGTTCTATATTCTTCATCTATGTCTTTTAACATACTATCAAATTTTTCATAATTTTCTTTAGTATTATATATAAGACCTGACCATTTGTCTTGACTCATACATATTGCTAATCTTAATTTATCCTTTATATCCATATTGTTTATCATCTCTATCAAATATTTTACTTTTTCATTTTCCATATTTATATTACCTCCACATTAAAATCTTGTATCATTGTTTCTCTTTTTATTTTTTTCTGTTTTGCTGTCATCTGGTAATTTTACTTTTTTATAGATATTGTTAGCAATCTCGTTTTCATCATCAGTAAATATGCCGTTTTTGTGTAAATCCTCGCTAACAATTTTATAATTGTCATCTCTATCATAGCAAATTCTTTTATGAAAGTGGCTCATAATACTATGCCAAAAACCTTTGAATTTTTGTAGTTGAGTTTTTAAATTGTCTTTTTCTTCTCGTAATTTATTGATTATCTTGTCTTTAGTAGATAACTCATTTTTTAATTTTTCGATTTCTTCATCTTTAAGTTCTAATTGGTAGTTTAAAGAACGATTTTCTTTTTCTATTTCAAAAGCCGAATGTTCAAAATCTTTAATAGCCATATTTAAGTCATTAACACTTCTAACTGTCTTATCGTTATCTTTTACGTTTTTAGTATAATTTTTAATTTTTTCAGCATTCTCGCTTGAAATAATCATATTATCTTTGTTTAGTCTACTAGGTTTTAGACTATCAATTATTTCTCTTATAACATCACTCTCATTATCAAGTTTTTTAGTTTGACTATTAGCTTTTTCAAGTTTCTTTTGATTTTGTTCTATTTGTTTCTTAAATTTTTTATATTCTCCCATATCTTTGACATTAATATCTTGATTTCTGCCTTTTTGCTTTGTTTTTAGCTTACTATCAAGATTGTAAAACTTGTTATATGACTTGATGCAAGCATTTCGCATTTTATCTTGCATTTCAGCAAGTAATGTTTTAGTAAACAATTTAGATTTTCCAACTTGCTTTTTCATCCCCCTATTACAATTATCTATTATAGGAACACCGATAACATGCATATGTGGAGATGTTTCGTCATAGTGTATTGTAGCATTTGCTATCTTAAAAGTAGGGAGTAGTTTAGATAATTCTTGAATTTGCTCATTATATACATCAGTCATTTTATATCTATACTCATTATCTTTATCTTGCCAAAAGTCCATATCTCCAAGTTCTATTATAATTTCACAAGCTATATCATTTTGA
>CAMEJH010000032.1 GCA_945919455.1 uncultured Clostridium sp.
CATTTTTTCTTTTGCTCCTTTTTAATTATTTTTCCTTAATCATACTACTTAAAGAAAGATATAAAAGTGTAAAAATCTGAAATTGTACTTATTAAAAATTTAAGACCTTTTAAGTCTTAAATTTTTTTAAATTAACTCTTGATTTTAATATAGGTTAATGATATATTATTTTCATAAAAGTAATCTTTAAGTAGTATGCTTAAAGATATTTTTTTAATGTTTCAACACTATCTTCTTGCATCACTACAAAATCATTTAAAATCTCTTTTACCTCTTGGTCTATACTTGGATTATTGTTTAATAGTCTTCTTCCTTCTATTATCCCCATATTAGTTCCTTGCATTAATAGTTCTGAAATTTTTGAATTACTTTGATCTTTTATTGTATTCATCTGGATTCCATACCATGTCATCATTTTATTCATTGCATTTGTTTCCTGTGGACTTTTTTCACTATATTGTGAATATATCTCATCTACTCTATTATATATTTTTTTATATTTACCATATTCTATATCTAATACTTCTTGAAACTTTCTATCTCCCACTTTACTAGCAACATATGAAATAGCATCCATTCCCATTGTCGTTCCTTTACTCACCTCATCTAAAACTTTTACATTCTGATCCTCCATGTTTATACCTCCTTTTTACTATGTTTTCCATTTTAATTTATTTTATGCACAAAAATAAGGCAGTACTTAGATAGTACTGCCTATATTTCACACTTTCTCGCTTTTTCGAGTTCTTTTTTTAACCTTTCGCTTTCGCTGCCTACCCATTTCATAACTTCTCCTTTGATTTCCTCGGGTAATTCGATTGTTACAACTTTGGCTGTACCAGAATTGTGATTATGCTGGCTATAAAACCTTACACAAATCTGATAATCAAAATTTTTGCACACATCAGCAGCTTCTTCAAAGCGCTTTAGTTCGTCACGTAATCTCTTCTCATGATTATAAATTCTTTTCCTAGTGTTCATATTTTTCTCCCCTTTAATAATTATCGATGCCCCAATTTATTGTCTTTCCTCAAGGAGTTTTACAAAACAACTATTAAATTATAGCACATATTTTATATAAAATCTACATTTTGTACTTATTTTTATTGGTCATGCACTTTTATTTTTTTATAGCATATATTTTGTTATGAGAAAACGGAGGTGCTTTTATGTTTTCTGCACTTTGTATAAGTGGTTTTTTACATTTTTTGCAAACTGCTGTATTTGCAGTTGGATATATTTCAGGTACTACTCTTTTCCCTGAACCTTTGAGTTCAGAAGAAGAAAAAAAATATCTTGAGCAACTAACTAATGGAGATGAAGAAGCTCGTAATATTCTTATAGAAAGAAATTTAAGATTAGTTGCCCATGTATGTAAAAAATATAGTAATTCAAATGTAGATCAGGATGATTTAATTTCTATTGGTACAATTGGGCTTATTAAAGGTATAAATAGTTTTAAGGCAGATAAAGGTGCTAGGCTTTCTACATATGTTTCTCGCTGTATTGATAATGAAATTCTTATGTATTTTAGAGCTACCAAAAAGTTAAATAGTGAAGTTTATTTAAATGAACCTATTGGAAAAGATAAAGATGACAATGTTATTACTCTACAAGAAGTTTTAGAAAATGAAGGTAAAAGTGTTGAAGATTCTGTAGATTTAAAAATGAAAATTAAACTTTTATACGAAAAAATGAAAAGTATTTTAAAAGATAGAGAACGAACTATTCTTGAACTTCGATTTGGTCTTGATGGTCACAAGCCTAAAACTCAAATTGAAATTGCTGAGCAAATGGGAATTTCCCGTTCATATGTATCTCGTATTGAGACAAAAGCTATAAATAAATTATCTAAAGAAATTAAAGAATAGTTTTTACTCTTAAACAATTTCCAAACCGCAATTAGTACTTACATCTGCAAAAATAATATCATCATCTTTTTTTAATGTCACTTTAATTACTGATGAAATACTTTCAAAAATGTTTTTTTGCATTTTTCCTTTAACTGGTGCAAATAATTTATGCCCAATATTATATGCTGAGCTTAAATTTAAATAGTAAGCTCCCCTTTTCAAAGTTATATTTAAAAAATTGCTATTAACACTATATTCTACCAATTTAGTATTATTATAAGTAGTAAATTTATACTCTTTATCGTTTATTATAAGAACACAAATAATTCCTTTAAAATTGAAAACTTTAAAAGGAACATCTGCTATTGAAAGCATAAAACTTGCATCTGATTTTTGAAAATTATTGCCTTGGCACCAGATATAAGATTGAGGAAATGAAATTCCCCAATCTTTTTCTATATAGCCAACATCTCCATTAAAACTTATAACATTTTGATTAATATTTATGAAACCACTTATATCATTTTGCATACAAAGTATAGCATGATTACATTCCATAAATGGAATATATGAAAAAGGGCCCATTATATTAGGATTCAAAAAATTTGTATTAATATTCTTATTATGTGAATATTTAATATCTCCATAAATATTAAGATTTTGAGAATCATCTTTAATATCTATGTGTATACCATCTTTTGAAAAATAGTTGTTGGCAATCTTAATATTAAAAGGATTAAATTTAAACTCAAAATCATTAATATTATAATTTATAAAGTATGATGAATCCTTTGTAATTATTTGTATAAATGCTTTTTTTCCTTTATCATCTATATTTACTCCAGGGATAAATGAAATACCATCATCCTTATTAGTATTTTTAAAATACCAACCTTCAAAATAGTTCTTATTAGTTTTTAAATATTTATCTCCTTGAAATAAATCTGGATTTTTCATTAAAAATAACTTATTCATATTGCTATTTTTCTCAAAATATTAAATATTATTCAATTTTTTACTTCACTTCATCAGCACATTCTTCAAATTGACTGTTATATAGCTTCTCATAGAATCCACCTTTAGCAAGTAATTCTTCATGAGTACCTTGTTCAACAATATCTCCATGATCCATAACAAGAATTAAATCTGCATTTTTGATAGTAGACAATCTGTGAGCAATAATAAATGAAGTTCTGCCTTTCATTAAATTATCCATAGCCTTTTGAATTTCAATTTCTGTTCTCGTGTCAATAGAACTTGTGGCCTCATCTAAAATTAATATTTTAGGATCTGCTAAAATTACCCTTGCAATTGTAAGTAATTGTTTTTGACCTGCTGAAACTCCACTTGTTTCTTCATTTAGAACAGAATTGTAGCCGTTAGGCAAAGTTTTTATAAAATGATGTACTCTAGCTGCTTGAGCTGCTTGGATTACTTCATCATCTGTTGCATCTTCTCTTCCATACTTAATGTTATCCTTTATAGTTCCATTGAATAACCATGTATCTTGTAGAACCATTCCAAACATTTGACGAAGATCGCCTCTTTTGAAATCTTTAACATTATGACCATCAACTAAAATAGCTCCATCTGTTACATCATAAAATCTCATAAGAAGTTTTACCATAGTAGACTTTCCAGCACCTGTTGGTCCAACAATAGCAATTTTTTGACCTTCATGTACACTTGCATTAAAGTCTTTTATAACAATATTTTCTGGATTATAGCCAAACTTAACATGGTCAAAAGTTATATTTCCCTTTAATCCATCTGTTGTTATACCTTCTTTTGCAGTTTCTACTTCTTCATTTTCTTCTAAAAATTCAAATATTCTTTCAGTAGCAGCAACCATCGCTTGTAACATTCCTGAAACTTGTGCGATTTGATTTATTGGCTGAGTAAATTGTTTATTATATTGTATAAAACTCTGTATGTTACCAACTGTAATTTTTCCTTGAATTGCAAGATATCCACCAGCAACTGCAACACCTACATATCCAATATTCGAAATAAAATTCATTATTGGATGCATAAGGCCTGATAAAAATTGTGACCTCCAAGCAGATTTATATAGCTCTGCATTTGCTTTAGCAAATTCTTCTTTTGCTTTTTCTTCTCCATTAAATGCTTTTACAACTGTTAGCCCTGAATATACTTCTTCAACTTGACCATTTACATGTCCTAAATAGTCTTGTTGTTTTTTGAAATATTTTTGTGATTTTCCTACAATTACTTTTACCAAAATAGCTCCAATTGGCATTACTATAATTGATATTAAAGTCATCTGCCAGCTTATTGATAACATCATAATTAAAATTCCTACTAATGTACAAATTGCTGTTATAATTTGAGTAATACTTTGGTTTAGGTTTGTTCCCAATGTATCAATATCGTTCGTAATTATTGACAAAACTTCTCCATTTGTTTTTTTGTCAAAATAGTTCATAGGAAGTCTATTTATTTTTTGTGCTAAATCTTTTCTTAACTTATATGTAAGTTTTTGTGCAATTTGTGTCATTGCAAAACTTTGGATGAAGGAAAATAATGCACTTATAACATATAAACCTAGTAATGTTAATAATATAGTTCCAACTTTTCCAAAATCTATTCCGCCTGTTCCATAGATTTTATTTACTAATCCATTAAATATTTCAGTTGTCGCATTTCCTAATATTTTTGGTCCTACTATTGAAAAAATTGTACTTCCTACAGCAAAAATTAATACAACTATCAATCCAATTTTATATTTAGCTAAATAGTTTTTTATAAGTTTTTTTGTTGTACCTTTAAAATCTTTTGCTTTATCTAATGTATGACCTGCTCTTGGTCCTCCCATTGGTCCTGGCATATTATTCTCCTCCTTCCTGCTTACTTTGTTTATCGCTTTGTTCTAAATTTAGCTCTTTTTCAGATAATTGAGATAGTGCAATTTGTCTATATGTTTCATTATTCTGTATTAATTCTTCATGCGTTCCCTGTCCAACTATTTTTCCATCATCTAATACAACTATTTTATCTGCATTTAGTATTGTACTGATTCTTTGTGCAACTATAATGCAAGTTTTATTTTTTGTTCTCTTTGCTAATGCTTCTCTTAAAGTGGCATCTGTTTTAAAGTCTAATGCTGAAAAACTATCATCAAATACAAATATTTCAGGATCTTTTGCAATTGCTCTTGCAATTGATAATCTTTGTTTTTGTCCACCAGAAACATTGCTTCCACCTTGTGCTATTTCTGATTTATATTTTTCATCTTTTCCATCAATGAATTCTGTTGCTTGTGCAATTTCGGCTGCTTCTACCATTTTTTCGTCAGGCATATTTTGATTTGAGTATTTAATATTGCTTTCAATTGTTCCTGAGAATAATATTCCTTTCTGTGGAACAAATCCAATTACATCTCTTAGTTCTTTTTGTGATACATCTTTTACATTTACTCCATCAACTAAAAGTTCTCCACCTGTTACATCGTAAAATCTTGGAATTAAATTTACAATTGTAGATTTTCCACTTCCTGTACTTCCTATAATCGCTGTTGTCTTTCCAGATTCTGCTGTAAAGTTGATATCTTCTAATATCTCTGTATCTGCATCAGGATATCTAAATGATACATTCTTAAATTCTACTAATCCCTTTTTGTTTGGATCTAATTTCTTAGTATTTTCTTTATCTTTAATACTTGGTTCTGTTTCAAGTACCTTCATAATACGATTTGCTGATACTGATGCTCTTGGCAACATTATTGATATCATTGAAATCATTAAGAAACTCATTACAATTTGCATTGTATATTGGATAAAGGCTAACATATCTCCAACTTGCATAATTCCTTGATCTACGTTGTGGCCTCCAACCCAAATAATTAATATAGATATTCCATTCATTATAAACATCAACATTGGCATCATTACTGACATTGTTCTATTTACAAATATGTTTGCTTTGGTCAAGTCGACATTTGCTTCATCAAATCTTTTTTCTTCCTTCTCTTCTGTATTAAATGCTCTTATTACAGACTTTCCTGTTAAGATTTCTCTTGCAACTTCATTTAATTTATCTACCAAATCCTGTAACTTCTTAAATTTAGGCATTGCTACTGCAAATAAAACCGCTACAATTACTAATATTGCTACAACTGCTAATCCTATTATCCATGCCATTGATGTATTGCTTTGTGTTGATACTTTTATAATACCACCTATACCGATAATTGGTGCATATACAACTGTTCTAAATAACATTGCCATTAATTGTTGAATTTGTTGAATATCATTTGTACTACGTGTAATTAATGATGCTGTTGAAAATTCTCTTAATTCTTTTCTTGAAAAGCTTAATACTTTATTAAATACTTTTTCTCTTAATGTTTTTGAAAGTCTTGCTCCAACTCTATTTGATAAGAACATTATTATTACTGCTGATGCCATACTTATAAATGCTAACCCTAGCATCTTTAAACCTGTAATTAATATGTAATTTATCTGTATTTTATCTGTATCTACACCTGCATTTTGGTATATAACTTTTACATAGCCTACAGCTGATTGTTCTTTTATGCTATCTTGCATTTCATCTATTTGTTTTGTTGATTCGCTTAGCATTTGAGTAACTTGTTCTTTTGGCATTGCTTTCATTATTTCTAAAACTGTCATATTTTCCATCATCATTTTTTGCTCATCTGGCATATTTGCTAATACTTGTTCTTTTATTTTATTTGCCATTTCTTCATTTTGTATTGTTTGTGATATGATTATTGGATTTATTAATAATTCTGAAAGTTCTTCTCTTTCATCTTTTTTTAGGTCTTTAACTACATATTTTTCATCTTCCAATGTGTAATTTTCTAAAATTTTTTCATCATCTTCTGTGAAAAATAGTATTGCCTCCATATCATCATCAGTCATCTCTTCTGGTACAGCATCTTCTATTCCTCCTGCTTGTATTCCTTCATTTACAATTTTTGACGTATAATTTGGAAGTTCTAAGTCTACTGCTGCTTGTAAGCATAAAAGTGCTACTATTATTATGACAGATAACCATGATTGCTTTAGATTTTTTAATATTTTTAACATTTTTTCCTCCTTAAAATCGCAATTTGGGGTCGGTTCTCTTTTTTCGTGAAAATTGGTGCCGGACCTTTTTTTGCGTTTTTGATATTTTGAAAATGGCACTATGTTATTTTATTTAACATAATGCCATTTGTCAACAATTTTCTTGTGAATTTTATGTGAATTTTGTGATAACTATCAAAAAGAACCGTCCCCAATAGTGGTTAATCACCTAAACAAATTCCTATGCTTCTTGCTGTTTTTACTAAATCATGATCCATTGTAACTTTTCTTATATTACTTACTTTTGTATTTCCTGATACAGCTCCAATTTTAGTATTTTTTCCTACAACATCTTCTAATGAAACACAATCTAATTTTCCATCTTTCATTACTGTTAATACTCCAAATTTGCCTTCTAATGCTAATTGCATTGCTTTAGCTCCATATTTTGTAGATAATACTCTATCAAAAGCAGTTGGTGTTCCTCCTCTTTGCATATATCCAAGTGTTGTGTTTCTTGCCTCTAATCCGGTTAATGCTTCTAACTCTTTGGCAACTATTTGACCTATTCCACCTAGTTTTGTATTGTCAACACCTGCTCCATTATTTCTAGTATTCAAAACTGTTGCAGTTCCACCCTTTGGTGCTGCTCCTTCTGCAACAACTACTACACTAAAGTCTTTTCCTTCTTCCATTCTTTCATTTATTTTTTCTACAGCTTTATTTATATCATATGGTATCTCTGGAATTAAAGCAATGTCAGCTCCCCCTGCAATTGCTGATTCTAGTGCAATCCATCCAGCATATCTTCCCATTACTTCTAATACCATTATTCTGTGATGTGTTTCTCCAGTTGTATGTAGCCTATCAAGAGCTTCCATAGCAACTGATACAGCTGTATTATATCCAAATGTAATTTCTGTACATGCAACATCATTATCTATTGTTTTTGGCACTCCTATTACATTTATTCCTTTTGTTGAAAAATCTCTAGCTGATTTTTGAGTTCCATCTCCACCTAATGTAAAAAGACAGTCAAATCCATCTTTTTTGATATTTTCTATGCAAATACTTGATAAATCTTTATATTCAACTTCTCCTTTTTCATTTTCTACTTTATAATTAAATACATTTGCATTTGTAGATGAACCTATTATTGAACCACCTTTTTGTAATATTCCTGATGCTATTTCATCTTCACCTGTACTTAATTTTACAAATTCATTTTTTAATAACCCTTCATAACCATCTATAAAACCATAACAGTCAATTCCATTATTTTCTGATGTTTTTACTATAGCTCTTATTACTGCATTAAATCCTGCTACATCTCCACCATTTGCTAATATTGCTACTTTTCTTATCATATGAACTCCTCCTATATAACTTTTGTAATTTTTTCTTTTCTTATTATACCAATAATAAATTTTTTTACAAGTTTTTTTATAAATTTTATATTCAAATTTGAATAATTCAAAAAGTTAATATATAACTATTGAACTAAGTCAAGACCTGTAGGAAGCCCCCAGCTATGTTTTGACTGTGAAATAGTTATATATTAACTTTTGAACTATTTCTTATTATTTATTAGAAAATTTCAAATAAGCTTCTATAAAATCATCTATATTCCCATCCATAACTGATTCTACATTTCCAATTTCATAATTTGTTCTATGATCTTTTACTAAAGTATATGGGCAAAATACATATGAACGAATCTGGCTTCCCCATGCAATATCTTTTTGTTCACCTTTTAAATCTTCTATTTTATCCTTTTGCTCTTTTTCTTTTAAATCTAGCAATTTTGATTTTAACATTTTCATTGCTGTTTCTCTATTTTGTATTTGTGAACGCTCTGATTGACATGCTACTACTATATTAGTTGGAATATGTGTAATCCTTACTGCTGATGAAGTTTTATTTATATGTTGCCCTCCTGCTCCTGATGCCCTATATGTATCAACTCTTAAGTCATCTGGGTTTATCTCTATTTGAATGTCATCTGTTATTTCTGGTAAAACTTCTAGTGATGCAAATGAAGTATGTCTTCTTCCACCAGCATCAAAAGGAGAAATTCGCACTAGTCTATGAACTCCCATTTCTCCTTTCATATAACCATATGCATTTTCTCCTATTATTTCAAAAGTAACACTTTTTATTCCTGCTTCGTCACCTTCTAAGTAATCCAATTCTTTTACTTCATATCCATTTTTCGTTGCCCATCTAGTATACATTCGATATAGCATTTCTGCCCAATCTTGTGATTCTGTTCCTCCTGCACCTGGATGTAATGTTAATATTGCGTTGCACTTATCATATTTTCCTGATAATAATGTTTCTAATTGTATTTTTTCTATTTCTGCTTCTAATTTTTTAGTATTATGTAATATCTCTTTTGCAATACTTTCATCATTTTCCATTATCACAAGTTCTGTTAAATCTTCTAAATTTTGTATTTCTTTTTCTGCATTTTGATATGTTTCAAGTTTTGATTTTAGCTGTTTAATTTGTGATAATACTTTTCCTGTTTCTTGAGGGTCTTTTTGCCAAAAGCTTTCCTCTACTGTTAACGTTTCTAATTGTTGTAAATCATCTTTTATTTTAAGAATGTCAAAGAGACTCACCTAAACTTTTTAGTTTGTTTTTTAGTAATTCTAATTTTCTAGAATTTTCTTCTAATTCTACCATTTTCTCACTCCTTATTGATAGTCATATACACTTAATGTTGGATATTGGAACACTTGACCTTCTTCTGTAAATCTACCTGATGATACATGATTTTTATTAAATGTTGAAGATCCTTTTAAGAAATATTGATATCTTGATTGATTTGATAGTTTTCCTCCACCTATTATTATTGGGTCATCCCAAGTTACATCTATGGCATACCAGCTGTTGTCTAGTTTTACATAATTCCATGCATGATTTTCTGTTTCATTGCTACTATTTGTTCCAGTTCCTATAACTATTACATTGTCTATTCCTAATTCATTCATCAAATATTGATATGCTTTTGCATATCCCTCACATACACATTTTTTTGATACTAATGTTCCATATATGTTATATATATTACTTTGTAAAATTGTTGTATCATATTCTACATTGTCTACAAGATAGTCATGAACGATTTTCATTTTTTCATAATCACTTTTTCCTATTACTAGTGATAATATTTGATTTTTCACTTGTTCTATTTCTGCTTCTGCTTTTTCTACATCTTCTTTTGAATAAAATCCTTCTGCTAAATAGCTAGTTTTTGATCCGTTGTTTATATAAACATTATATTTTACTCCTGTTATTCTCGTAATTTTTTCAATGTTTATATACATATTTGTAGCATCAATAAAAAATATATCAGGATTTTCATATATTAAAACTTCTATTGCAGATTGATATTCTTCTTTTAATTCTTTGTCTCCATTTTCTTTTGAAAGTATTTCTGAAAATGCATTTCCAAATTCTAATGTATATGTTCCTGTTTTTAGATTTTCTTTGTTCTCATATAATTTATTATATATTATTTTTGCTGTTTGGTCTAATTGATTATATAAGTGTCTGTATCTGTTGTCTGGATTTGTAATTGTTTTCCCATCATCAACCCCAGCGTAAATAACACTACCTGCACTAGTGTTGTTTTTATTTGATGATACGTATTCTATAGTTGGGAATCCTGCTTCTCCTCCTAAGCTTAATTCTATGTTTCCTTCTCCCATTATTTCGTTATATATTGTATATCCTAATGCTCCTACTATTCCTACTAATACTATGATTACTATTATAAGTATTGCACTAATAAAATTATCTCTTTTATTCATATCTATTTTTCCTTTCTTAAGGTGTAAATTTTCTCATTGGTTTTATAACTATTTTTATTATATCATTTCTTTTTTATAAATGATAGCTTTTTGCTAAATTTATTTTTATTTTTATTGCAATTTATTATATAACTATTCTCAATACTAATATATTAATATTTGATAGCAAAAGACCCAATGGAAGACCCTAGCTATGTTTTTTGCAGAAAATATTAATATATTAGTATTGAGAAGTCTTCTACATATTTAAAACAAAATACCAAAAAGAGAAATTTCTCAATTTGGTATTTTTTATTTTATGTTGATAAATAATATCTTTCTTTGCTATTTACTGTTGTTGTTCTTATTACATAACCATTAGGTTTATTCGTTACTGTTCCATTTACTGCTGAACCGCCATTTATTGTTCCATCATAGAAGTTTAATGTTCCTGTATTTTCTATTCCATATGTTGTTCCATCTATTGTTAATATGTCTTGACTTACTGTTCCATCATCTTGCCCTAGTGTTAGTGTTCCACTATTTACTATTGCTGTACCTACTGTACTTGAAATTTTTGCTACTCCACTTAAGGTTGAGTCTATTATTGTTAAATTTCCAGCATTTTGGATTGTTATTGCTAAATCTGAGCTTATTGTTTTTTCATTCATATCTAATATGATGTTTTGTCCTTCTGCTATTGTGAATGTTGTATCTGTTATTATTCCATTTGTTAATTTTATTGTTTGTACTTCTTCTCCTACTACACTGTTTATTGCTGATTGTAAATTTGAGAAATCTATTCCATTTACTTGAGCTACAGTGCTTATTGTTCCAGCTAATGCTAAGTAGTCTATGTTATATTCTCCTTCTGTTTTGTTTGCTACTGCATATCCATTTTCTATGTATGTTATGAATCCTTGTGTTGCTCCTACTTTTCCTTTTATTTGTCCATCATACATATATACTGTTCCTGTTGATGCTACTGATAATCCATAAGTTTCTCCTATAATTACTGGGCTTGTTGAGTTCATTGTTCCGGTTTCACCTATGTTTAATGTTCCTGATGATACATATACTCCTGTATTTGATTGTATCGTTGAACCTTCCTTTATGGTTGTTGTTCCTCCGGCATTGTATATTCCATACGTATTGGAAATAAGCCCTGTTCCTGATACATTTGTTGTTCCATTGTAGTTATATATTCCATATTCGTTTGATGATGTTGTTCCTCCAGTTATATTAATATTTGAGTTAGAAGAATAATTATATAGACCATATGTATTAGATGATATTACTCCACTTGTTACTGTTACAACACCATTTGAATTATTATAAATTCCATATGTATTGTTTGTAATATTTCCCCCTGCTATATTTAGCAGACCTGTGTTTTTTATTCCATATCCAGAATCTGATATTGATCCACTTTGTACTTCTAGTGTACCAGAATTTGATATTGATATTCCTATTAATCCTACTATTTTCCCTGTTTTTGCTTCTGAACTATCTGTTATTTTCAGTGTTCCTTTATTTTGTATTTCTGTATAATTATTTATTGTATATCCATTTAGATCTATTGTTATATTTTGTCCTTCTTCTATTATTATGGTGGCTCCTGGATCTGAATCTCTCAGTATTGTTATTGTACTTTCTGTTGTTCCACAAGTTTCTACAGCCTTTTGAATTGAGTCATATTCTATATTATTTACTGATGCTACATTTGTATCTTTTGTTTGTAATGTTAATACTTCATATGATTTACTATCTATAGTTTCTGAAGTTATTAATAGTTCTGTTGAATCTTCAATCTCTGTTATGTTTCCATATATTCCTCTTCCACTACCTTTTATTGCTCCATCATAGTATTTCAATATTCCCTTTTGATTATATATCCCATATCCATTTTTATCATTTAAAGTTGCAGTTATTAATGGTTTTTCTTGGGATGTCAATCCGTTTTCTTTTGTACCTATTGTCACTATTCCTGTGTTAGAATTATAAATGCCATAACTAGAAGAATAACTACCTTTACTAATTATTGTTCCTCCTGTCATTTCTACATTTCCTGTACTATTGTTATAAATTCCATAATTACTAGCACCACTACTAGCACTTACAGTTCCTCCTGTCATACTTACTCTTCCTACTTTTGAATTATATATTCCATAACTGTTTCCTGCCCAACTAGCTATACTTGTACTAGTTACAGTTCCTCCTTTCACTTCTATATTTCCTGTACTATTGTTATATATTCCATAACTATTATTACCATAACTATTAAAGCTATTTATTGTTCCTCCTGTCATTTCTATATCTTCTGTACTATTATTATAAATTCCATAATTACTGTTACAATTACTATTAATTATTCCTCCTTGTATTGTTATTTTTCCTTCATTATATACTGCATATTTTGTCCTATTTTCTATTGTTCCTCCTGATATTGTTAGTTTTGCTCCATTTATATTATTTATTGTTTTTTCCTCACTTGTTACTATAATTCCTGTTTGATTTTCACTTGTATCTATTATTTCTAATATCCCTTCGTTCTGTATTACTTTTTCTGGTATTGCTGATGTTATTTTATATCCGTTTAAATCTAGTATTACATTTTTTATACTTGTTACTGTAATAGTTGTATCATTTACTGTGTATACTACGTTTCTTAGTATTCTTATTGTTGTTTGTTCTTCTCCCACTGAATTTATTGCTTCTTCTAATGTATTATACGTCACTTCTTTTATTTGTGCCACTGGAGTAACTTCTGTTGTTAGTGTTAATATAGTTTCATCTTCATTATAATTAAATTCTGCATTTTCTTCTTTTTCTGTTATCGTATCATATACTGCTTTTGTTGTTCCTTCTATTTTTCCATCATAAAAATATAATTTTCCTTTTGTATTATATATTCCATATCCTTTAGAGTTGGTTGACGTTTCTGTATATTCACTTTTTATATATGGTTCTCCTTGTGATACTATTCCATCTTCTTTTATTCCTATTATTATACTTCCAGTACTATTATTACAAATTCCATAACTAGAACCATAACTAGAACTACTATTTACTGTTCCTCCTATTATTTCTATTTTTCCAGTCATCGCATTATATAGTCCATAACAACCACCACTACCATTACTCTTACAACTACTAGATACAATTCCTCCTGTCATAGTTACATCTCCTTGATTATTATAAATCCCATAATTCATACTGTTTATTATTCCTTCTAATATTTCTACACTTCCTGTATTATTATATACTCCATAACTATTATATCTGTTAACATCACTTATCGTTCCTCCACTTATTCTTATTTTTCCATTACTTGCATTGTATATTCCATAACTTCTTGCATTACAATAGTCACTACCTCTACTGCTTACTACTCCCCCTATTAATTCTATTGTGCCATTGCTTGTATTATATATTCCATAATTATTCCACTCGTTATGAATATTGTTATTACTATTACTTTTTACCGTTCCTCCTGTTACAATTATGTCACCTGTACTCTTATTTATTATTCCATAACTAGCTTGTTCATTACTACTACTACTTATTATTCCTCCATTTATTTCCAATATTTGCACACTTTTATTATAGATTCCACAACTACTATAATAATGACTATTGCTATCTATAGTTCCTGACTCTATAGTTAATCTTGCATTTTCCTCATTTAATATTCCATTTAAAACATTTATGCATTCTATTTTACCTGTCTTTTCTTCTGTTGTATCAATAATTTTCAATTTTTTTATATTAGATATTTTGTAATATCTATTTGTTATAGTATATCCATTTAAATCTAATATAATATTTTTGTTAAGTAATACTACTTCTTCTAATTCAATATTCTTTAATACTTTCATTGTCTTTTCTTCATCGTCGTTTATGCTCTCTATTGCATCTATAAATGTATAATATTTATTATCTTCTATTTGTAATATATACTCTTCATTTTTTTTCTCCACTAAGTATATTGAATCTTTTTCATTAATTGTATCATTTCCTATTTTATATCCTTCTCTTATGCAAGTAAAACTTCCTGATATTGCAGTATTATTCCCTTGTATTAAACCATTATAGAATTCCAAATATCCATCTGTAGAATTTGATACTCCACAGGCTTTTCCATAAATGATTGGATTTTCTTTTTGTACAACTTCATTACCTTTTATTCCAACCATTACTACACCATTTATATTGTATATTCCATATTTATTGCTATCTATTGTGCCTCCTGTTATTTCTACTGTTCCGGTAACTTTATTATATATTCCATAACAAGTACTATAATAATAGCTATAAATATTACTACTTATTATCGCTCCACCTATAAATTTTATCTTTCCATTACTTTCATTATAGATTCCATAACTGGCATCTCCCCAAGAACCTTTACTAGTACTATTTATTATTCCTCCTGTAATGTCTATAGTTCCTGTACTTGCATTATAGATTCCATAACTAGAATAGCTACTGCTACTACTACTTACTGTTCCTCCACTTACCGTTACATTTCCTACATTAGCATTATAGATTCCATAACTAGAATAGCTACTGTTGCTATTACTTACTGTTCCTCCACTTACTGTTATTGTTCCACTACTTGCATTATAGATTCCATAACTATTATTTCTACTAGAACTAGTATTTACTGTTCCTCCTGTTACTTCTATGTTTCCTGTACTTGCATTATAGATTCCATAACTATGACCATAACTAATACTACTATTTACAGCTCCTCCTGTTATTTTTATTCCTCCATCACTTGCATTATAGATTCCATAACTATAACTAATATTACTAATATTACTACTATTACTACTGCTACTTATTGTCACTCCACTTATTGTTAAATTTCCTGTGCTTACATTATAAATTCCATAACAAGTGCCAAATTGATTAATTGTTATATTTCCCGTTTGTTCAGCACTGCTATCTGTTATTTCTAAATTTCCATAATTATTAATAACTCTATCTTTTTCCGATACAATTGTTAACCCATATCCATATAAATCTAATATTATGTTTTTTGATGCACTTACTTCTGCATTTTCTTTTAATTGAATATCTTTTATTATCGTTACTGTATCCCCTATTTTGGCTTTATTTATTGCTTCTTGTAATGTTGTATAATACACCCATTCTATTCTTGCTTCATAACCTGTTACTATTCCTAATTGTACTGTTGTTATTCCATTACTATACCCTGTTGATACTGGTCCATATTCTTCTGGTGTTGCTGTTACATTTCCTTGTATTGGTGTTATTCCTTGTATTTTTCCATCATAAAAGTCAAGTACATTTTGGTTGTTGATTCCAACTTTGTATCCATATATTGTTGGTACTTCCATTTCTATGCTTGTACTATTATCTCCTATTGTCAATGTTCCATTATTTAATATTGCTGTTCCATTTAAGCTTTCTAACTTTCCTGTTTTTTGTGTTGATGTATCTATTAATTTTAATGTTCCATTATTTGTACATAATGGTGTATCTATATTTGAACTCCCTATTGCATATCCTTTTAAATCTAATATTATATTTTGACCTTCATATGTATTAAATTCTTCATCTGTACTTTTTAACATCTCTATTGTTGTTTGTGTTTCTCCTGCTTCTTTACTACATGTTTCTATAGCTGCTTGTACTGTTGTATATTTT
>CAMEJH010000033.1 GCA_945919455.1 uncultured Clostridium sp.
ATTCTACTGTTTTATATGAGTTACTTCCTAAAAATACATGTGTATCACAGTTACCTATAATTGTTTCATATGATTTTTCATATACAGCTTCTAATTGGTCTAAATTCTGTAATATTACACTAAAAGATATTTTTCTGCTTCTTGATGTTGATATTTTCTTATCAAAATCTGGTACTTTTCCTATATTAGCAAACTCATCTAATATAAAATATGTAGGAACTTTTAATTGTCCTCCATTTTGGTCTGCATAATCATATAGCTGTTGTATCATTTGTGAGAAAAATATTGTTAATAAAAAATCATATGCCGTATGTGTATCTGATGATATTACATAAACTGCTGTTTTTTTACTTCCTATTTCTTCAAAATTTATTGTATCTGTTGATGTTACTTCTGCTATTTCTTTTGAATCAAATTTTCCTAGTTTTGATTGTAATGTACTTAATATTGAACTATATGTCTTTTCTGGTGCTATTTCTATTGATTTATAATTCATTCTTGCTGGATGGTCATATGGAAGTTTACTTATTAATTCTGTAAGTAAGTTACTTCCTCCATTTGAGTTTGCAGCTCTTACTAATTCCGCACAGCTCGCTAAGTTTTGTTCTTCTTCTGGTCTTGTTGCCATTAAATAATATATTAATGCTTTTAGCAACATCTCTGCTGAATCATCCCAGAATGGGTCTGAAGCACTTCCATCTGTTTTTTGTCCTTTTACTATTGTATTTGCAATGACATCTACATCTATTTCTGAAGATATATGCATTAATGGATTATATCCATCACTGTATTGAGGTCTTACTAAATTTAAAACTTTTATTTCATATCCGTTTGCTTTTAAATATCCTGCTGTTCTGTCATACAACTCACCTTTAGGATCTGTAAATACATATGACCCTAGCATTTGATACGCATTTGGTATTGAATATGAAGCAGATTTACCAGATCCAGAACCTCCGACTACTAATACATTCACATTTCCTCTTTTATCTGTTGGTAAGTAATTATCCTCTGCTAATATTATTCCTTTTTTATTACTTAATATTTGATATTGCTCACCATTTTTGCTCCAATCACTTGATCCATGTTCAAAATCAGTATATTCATTTTTAGGTGCTGATCTTGCGACTCCTACTATAAAGAATAATGCAAATATTATTGTAAATCCTCCTAATGTCTTTAAATATGCTCCCATTAAACCTTTTGAAACTAAATCTGCAAATCCTTTAAAAGGATTTTTCATAGCGTCTACAAATGTTGCAATTCCTGTACTTCCATCTTGAGTAATTGCTGTATTATATCCTAATGTTATAGGCACGATTAATACTATGGCTATAAATAACCATAGTATTGCGAAAATTATAAAATATTTCTTATTTCTTCTTATTGCACCTTCAACTTTGTAGTTCATATGTAAATCACCTTCTCTTTGGTTTAGTGTGTTAATTCTTCATTTTTAATCTTTGTTGATTTTGCTTTATTTGGATTTCCTCCTGGATATGCTTTAATTGATACAAATTCTCCTGCATGTAATAAATTCATTACTTCTCTAGACACTTTATTTTTTGCTGTTAATTGTTTGTTTTCTTTTTGTGTTTCCATTATGTTGATTACGGTAACATCATTTATTCCCGCCGCATGTCCTATTTTCTTTCCATTTACTGTGTTATTTACCATAGTAAATTGCCTCCTTAATATTACTCTCCTCTTACTTCAAATGCAAAATAAGATTTGTATGGTTTTAGTTTACATTTACCTTTAACTTTATTTTCTTTTTCATCAAAATAAAGTCTAGGTTTTAATTCTTCTGTAGTTTCAGGATCTATAACACATATGTCTCTTTTCATATTAGGTGTATAGTTAAAATCTTTAAACTCCTGCTCTTCTTCTGAATATAATGTATTAAACTTAAATGGTGTTGGTTTTTTAGTAATTTTTACCTCATCATCAATTAATATTCCAGTATTAATAATTACGTTTTCTTTTCCAAATGAAAAAATTACTAATTGATTTCCTTCTGCTTGTGGCTCGTCAACATAAAAGGTCTTTCTTCTAGTTTCTCCCCTTATTTCTTCAGTAAAATCTAATCTTTCTACTGTATATTTTGGATAGTCTTTTAAAAATTCCTTTTCTGTCTTATTAATTTGATAAATTACTGTGTTTACTCCTTTTGGATCTGTTATACTAAAATGTTTTCCTTGTAACATATCCATTCTATTTACACCTCATTCCTATGATTTTTAATCCATAGTTTATCTTATGTTTACGAACTCACATAATTTATTATACTATACTTTGCCCGTTTTGTCAACATTTAGACTCTTCTTGGATTAAATTTTGATACTTCTTTTAATTTTTTAAATATCTCTGTTTCCTCTTTTGATAGTTTCTCTGGTACTACTATATTTATCTGAGCTATAAGCTTACCTCTTTCACCTTTAGAAGTTTTATATCCTTTTTCAGGAATTTCTATCTTTTCTCCTGACTGTATTCCATGTGGTATATATATCTGCGTTTTTGTGTCATCAATTGAATTTACTTTTGCTTTTCCTCCCAGAGCTGCCTCCCACGGTGTTATAAGTAATGTTGTATATAAATCTGCACCATTTAATTTGTATTTTTTACCATCTTCTATATTAACTTTTAAATACAAATCACCATTTTTCCCGCCATTTTTTCCTTCTTTGCCTTGTCCTAAGACTCTTATTTTTTCACCATTTTGTATTCCTTCAGGTATTTTTAAAGTTATTATTTTATCTTTTCCTTCTATGTCTTTTAATGCTATTTTCTTCTCCACACCATAAAAACCATCTTCAATTGATATACTTATTTCTGTTTCTATATTTTCTCCTTTAATTTGTGGCAATTTGCTTTGAGCAATTTCTTCTTTAATTTCACTATTTCCAAAAAACATATTAAAAAATTCTCCAGCAACTTCTCCTGATGTCTTTTGCTTTGCTTTTCTTTTTTTGATTCCAACATTATAGTTCCAAGTTCTATCATATTTTCTTTTTGATGCCGGTTCTGATAATATTCTATATGCTTCGTTTATGTCTTTTATCTTTTCTTCAGCCAATTTGTTTCCTACATTTACATCTGGATGATATTTTTTGGCTAATTTTCTATATGAAGATTTAATTTGTTCTACTGTTACTTTACTATCTTCTAATTCTAATATTTTGTAATAATCCTTAAATTTCATTTGACATCCTCCCAAAAAATTGGTACTTGTATTATATCAATTTATTGTAAAAAAATCTATAGTTTTTGACAAATTTCAAAAAATTTCATACCATTAGAGGCTTTAACTAAAATAACATCTCCTTTTCTTATTTCACTAGAGAGTTTCTTGGTTATTTCTTCTTTTTCCCTGAATAATTCTGCATTAATATCTTTATTGATTTTTTTTGCTCCTTCAATAATATATTTTGAATTTTCTCCTGCACATAGCAAAATATCAATGTTATTTTTTGCAACTTCTTCTCCTACTTTTCTGTGTAACTCTATAGAATACTCTCCTAATTCAAACATATCCCCTAGAACCGCTATTTTTCTTTCTCCCGTGTGTGTTGCTAAATATTCGATACTTGCCTTCATTGATTCATAACTTGCATTATAACTATCATTAATTAAAATTGCTCCATTTTCTAATTGCCTTATATCCATTCTCTTTTTAGTTAATTCAAATTCTTCAATTCCTTTTTGTATGTCTTTATTTTCAATTTCTAAAACTTTTCCTACTGTTACAGCACATAGAGCATTGTATACAAAATGATTTCCTCCAACCGGAACAGTAATATTTATGTTTTCTAGTTTATTATCAGCAACAAATTTGCTACCATCTTCGCTTAATTCTATTTGTTTTGCCATAATATCACTATTATTTTCAATTCCATAAGTATGTATTTCTATTTTGTTTTTATTTTCTTCATACCATTTATGTAATAAATCATTATCATTATTAATAATAACTTTTGGTAAATCCATTCCTTCTAATATTTCTAATTTTGCTTTTAAAATATTTTCTCTTGAGCCTAAAATCCCTATATGTGAAGTTCCTATATTGGTTATAATAGATAGTGTAGGTTTTGCAATATTAGTTAATAAACTAATTTCTCCAAAATGATTCATACCCATTTCTATAACCATTGCTTCATGATCTTTTAGTTTTAGAATAGTTAATGGCAATCCAATATTATTATTATTATTTCCTTCTGTTTTTAAAGTTTTATACTTCATTTTTACAACATTTGCAACAACATCTTTTGTACTAGTTTTTCCTACACTTCCAGTTATTGCAATAACTGGAATATTATATAAACTCCTTTTATATTTTGCAATTTTATATAATGCTTCTAATGTATTTTCTACAAAAATTATTGTTTTTTTGGAATATTTTTCCTTTTCTTCTGGTGTTATCTCTACATTTTCTACAATTACCCCTTCTGCACCGTTATCTAATGCTTGTTTCCAAAATTGGCTTCCATCAAATTTTTCTCCTTTTATTCCTATATAAATATCCCCATTTTGTATAGTTCTTGTGTCTTTTGAGAAGTTTTCACAAATTAAATTTTCATTTCCTGTTATTAAAATTCCTTTTGTTAAATTTATTATATCCTTTACTTTTATGTCTTTCATATCATTACCTCCAAGAAAATTTTTTATTATTATATTCCATCTTTTCTATATATGCAATAACTTAATCGTAAAAAAATGATATATAACTATTGATAAGTCAAGACCCAGATTGTTACACCCTAGATATGTTTTGACTATGAAATAGTTATATATCATTTTTATATCCAAAAACTATTGATTTTCTACTGCTCTATTAGCAATTTCAATTGCTTTTGACACTATACTACCACATGTTTTAGATGATACATTTTCCCAGCTTCCGCCATCTCTTTTTACTTGATCATAAACACCTAATTCTTTGGCTATCTCTGTTCGTAAGTTTTCAGATATTAATTTGTGATTTCTAGACATGGTGTATTCTCCTTTCAAATTTAATCTGTTTTTACGGACCGCTTCGAAAAAGTTATTTAACTTTTTCATTTTTATTATTTACAAATTTTCATTTTTTATTTTTTCAATTTTTGTTAATTAAAAATTTTTGTTATTGCATTTAGTACAATAAGTATTCCTAATATTGCAATTGCTTTAAATAATATATTTTCTTTTATTTGTTTTTGTATATATTCTATTATTTTTTTCATAAATCTATCCTTTATTTATATTTATATTTACTATATTTATCCAATTTTTTAAATGTTTCTGTTTGAACCAATTTTACTTGTTTTGTTAATTCTGTTAATTCTTTATCTGCATCTCGTTTTGCCTGAACTTTTGCTATTCTACTTTGTTCTTCTGCTTTTTCTAAATTCATGTCTTGTATTTTCTTTATTTGGCTATCATAACTGCGTTGTATATCCTTCATTTTGGACTGTACTTTAGACATACTAGGGCTTTTGCTTATTATAGTTTCTGCCCATTCTTCTTTCTTTTTCTTAGTAAGACTTCTTGTGTCTGTTCCTATTTGTTGTCCTAAATACATAACACTTATAGCTTGTTTTGTTGTTGATGCAACTTTGTCTAGTTTTAATTTTTCTCCAATTATCATATCATCAAGAGTTTTCACTCCCTCTTTTATGTATTCATCCATTGTTTCTTCAAAGAATTTATTGATTTCATCTTTATCCCATCCTAATTCATCTTCTAAAACAGTTCTATTCTCTAAGTTATGTTTTAATTCTTTAGCTAATACTTCTTGCTTATATTGTTTATAATCGCTTCCATATCCAGCTTTAATGAAGCTCTCTTGCATACCTTTAACTTTTCCAGCTTCAATTCTATCTGATACACCCTTGTACGCAACAGCTCCTACTGCTCCCGCATTTCTTAATGCTTTTTCTGGACTTCCATCTGCAGCACCTAAAAGAACTCCTGCTGTACCTGCAGTTAAAGCTGCAGCCCCTCCTGCTGCGGCTTTTGCTGCACTTCTTAGTAAGCTTGTATTATTAACTCTATCAGCAAATCTTTTACCTTTTGTTTGAACATAATGTCTTGCAGCTCCCTTCATAGCTCTACCTAGTTTAAATTTTGCTTTTTGCCTATTATTATTTCTTGATTGAGCTAGTTCTCGAACAACTTGAGCTCTTTCTTCTGATGAATTTTTTTCTGTAGTTGAAGATTCTGTATTTTCTGTGTTTTCTAAATCTTTTGAATTTTTATCTTCACTATCTTGACCCTCTACATCTTTAAGGTCTATGTTTTCACTATCTTCTGTATTATCTGTTCCATTATCTTCTTCATTCCCAGCATCTAATAACAAATCTGGGCCATCATCATTTTCTTCTGGAATATCAATGTCAGCATTATCATTTGTATCTCTTTGCTCTCCTGTTCCATCACCTACTGCATTATCTATATTTTGTTCTCTAATTCTACTATTGTTTCCTCCTTCACTTGAATCACTATTTGACCCCTTTGAAGACTCACTAATATGAGGTGGCTTTCTTCCAAATAATTTTTGCATAGTAGACATTGCTAAACCTGTTCCTAAGGCTCCTGATAATACTCCAGGTGTTGTAGCTTTCTCAAATCCAAACATTTTTCTTAGAATTTTTTCTGCTTGTGTAATGAATCCCATTACTACTAAAACATATATCGGATTGTTGCTTGATAGTTCCATTGCTGAACTTACAAATATTATATACAATAATAAATGAAATGGTTGTATTGATAAGTTAAATAAATATTCTTTAAGCCAAGTATTAAATCCTTGTGCTTGTCCATCATGTAATTTATCTATAGAATATGTTAATACAACTAAAGGTGACACTAGTATTAAGAATGCTATATAAACTAACCTTTTTAAATATACAAAAACAAATTTTACTGTATATATAGTTAGCATAATATATATAATACTCCAACTTATTGTTTCATACGTGTCTCCACCTTTTTCATCCACTAATTGCATTTTTATTCTCGCCTGTGTCATAAAGTTGTCTACAGGAAATCTTACTGTCTTTTTCCCATCTTTAATATATAATGTGCTATATTCTTCTCCTCCTTCTATAGGAGTTGCTGTATCACTTGTTGGACTTTCTATTGGTCCCATATTATTAAGCTTTTCTTCTACATAATCATAAACTTTATCATCTTGAATATCAAAATATTCTACGCCTTTTTTCTCCACTAAAGAACTTATTATATCTGTAAATGTATTTACTACTTGCATTGAAAATATCATTATATAATGAATAACAAATAATAAACAAAACGAAACAAGCCAATCACTCAGCATATTTTTATATTTCGCTTTTTCTGAAGCGATGCCAGTTATTAGTATTCTTATTCCTAAATATAGCAAAACAAGCATAAAACCTATCATTACAATTGTTCTTAATGTGTAATACCATTTTGATATTGTATTATGTAAATCATTTGCTATACTTCCGGCTTCAATTTCATATTTAGAAGTATCTACTTCTTCAAAAAAATTAACATCAAATAAGGAAATTTTATTTTGTAAAATATTTTCTGGAGATATCGATATAAATGGCAGGTAAAATGTATTCGGAAGCATTTGAGATGATATTAAGCTAACCACACAATATGTTATTACTATTTTTCCAACAGAAAGAATTGCCGCTTTTACTCCTACAGCAATCAGTGCTAATCCTGTTCCTCCCGTAGCAAATGAAAAGAATACGGCCAAACCTATACATATTGCTGCAACAGCAAGTGCCGCTATTGCACCTAAAAATTTTGATAAAAAGCTCTCCGTTCTATCAATATTTACAAAAGCATCATCTTTAATTCCTAATAATACTTTTTGTAAAATATCAATTACAGAATCACTTACTGCTGTTAATAGATCCATTACTGGAGATAATATTTTCCCTCCATCAAAAGCATAAGAACAATTTGGAATTATAAAATTAAAAATTATTATTATTATTACAATTGACAATATTATGCGTATTTTTTTCTTCATCTATTCGCTCCTTTTATACATTCGTTTGGTTGTATGTAGATTTATTTTACAACTTTTTGAATGTATTGTCAATAGATTTAATTTACAGTGGATAAAATATATTTGAATTTATAATGTTGGAGGGAACTATGTATTTAAAACGATTAAAAGATTTAAGAGAAGATAAAGATTTGCTTCAAAAAGATATAGCCAAACTTTTATCTATAAAACAGCAACAATATAGTTTATATGAAACTGGAAAAAGAGAATTACCATTAGAATTTGCGATTATTTTATCTGATTTTTATAATACTTCTATTGATTATTTAGTTGAAAGAACTAACAAAAAAGAACCCTATGATAAATAGAAAACAAATCTTAAATTCTAAATAAAAACTTAGAATTTAAGATTTGTTTTTTTATCTATTCAGTCAAAGTTCCATTTGGTGTATTAGTTATTATTAAAATGTCTTCTTCTTCACCAGTTTCTGCATTAATATATGCTATAAAATCTATATCTTCAATTTTTCCTTTAAATTCATAACAGAATTTCTCTGTATTCCATTCTGTTGGTATTATTGCTAGTCCTTCACTTTTTATTTCAGCTTTATCACTTAAATATTTTCTTGCATCTTCTAATGAAATTTTAGCTTTAGGAATATTTCTTTCATAATGGCAGTTTAAATATCCTGTTGTTTCTAACCCTATTATTTCTCCATTATCTAATGCTATTTTTACCTTGATTAAGTCTGGATAAATAACAACATCTTTTTGCTTATATGCATAATTTACAGTTATAAAACCATTCTCTTTTAAATAATAAGTTTCTTGCATATTGTTAAATCCTTTACTTGCTAAATATTCTTTTCCTTTTTTTACTGCATCTTGTTCACTTATTTTTTCTTCTGTAATATCTCTATTATAATTTAAAAATACAACATGTCCACCTTTTTTAGAAATTGAAATTCCTACTTTTTTATCTTCGTTTGTTGTTATTTCAAATCTGTAAACTGGTATATTTCCATTTTCAACATAACCATTATTTTGTGTACTTTTTACTTTATCTTTTCCTATGAATTCTTCTGCTTTTTTCTTTGCAGTCTCTTCATCAATGTCATTTCCTGTTAATCCTTTTTTCTCACTGCTTGTTATGTGTTCTGAGAAAGCCCCATCATAAATAAGTCCTGTAAATTCATGAAAATTTTCTTCAACCACATTAAAAGTACTAACTTCTGCTATTTCTGATCCTTCTGTATTCTTCATTAGATCTTCCCATTTTAAAGTTCCACTATTTAACTCATCTGCCATTTCATTTAACGTATTTGATAAATCATTACAATAATTATATAATTCTTTTATTTTATTTATATCATCATCAGTAAGTCCTTCACCTTCTATATTCTTTCTTGATAAGGAATAACTATATTCGCTAACCTGATTTAAAAATTTTTCTGTATTTTCTAGTTCCTGACTTTCTATTGGCAACATTCCTAAATAACTTTGAGCTAAATTGGACTCTCTCCATACATGTGTTAACATTTCTGCACCATGCTCTGCTGATTTTGATATCATAGTTTTAGCTAGATATGTTTTTACATTTTGAACATATTCTACCACTTCATAAAATGCTTTATTATAGTCGTTTTCTTTCGTTATTGAATATGCTATACTTTGATTTCTTAAGTTATATCCAAGAATAGCTATAACTATTAATAAGATTACTGTAAGTGCAATCCAAATTTTATTTTTTTCCATAATTTCCTCCTCTTAATATATTTTATATTATTTTGGTTTTTTTTTGAAAAAATATACAATCAATTTAATTTTTATGATAAAATAAATTAAAAATATTTAAGAGGTATATTATGAGAAAAGTAATTATATTTTATGCATCTTATGGAGGAGGTCATTTATCTGCTGCCCGTTCAATAAAAGAAAATATTGAAACTAACTATAAAGATGTTGATATTAAATTAATTGATTGTATGGAATATGTTAATAAGGTAGTAAATAAAGTTACAACAAAAGCATATTCAGAAATGGCAAAAAAAGCACCAAGGACATGGGGAAAAGTTTATTGGAAATCTCAAAAAGGTCCTTTAGCACATATAAGCAATGCTTCTAATAAAGTAATGTCCATAAAACTTAATAGATTATTAAAAGAATTTGAGCCTGAATTAGTAATATCTACACATCCATTTTCAAGTCAAATGTGCGCATATCTAAAAAAATTAGGAAAGTTAAATGCAAAAATTGCAACAGTTATGACAGATTATGCACCACATGATCAGTGGCTAGAGCTTAATCAATATGTGGATTATTATTTTGTTTCTCATGAAGGAATGAAAAAGCAATTACATGAAAAAGGTATTCCCAACGAAAAAATTTTTGCAACAGGTATACCATTATCAAATAAATTTTTATTAAAGTATGATAAAGCAAAAACTTTAGAAAATTTTGGATTATCTCCTGATAGAAAAACAGTTTTATTTTTTGGTGGTGGAGAATTTGGATTAGGAAAAACTCAAACATTTAAAATATTTAAATCTTTTGTGGAAAGTAATAATAACATACAGATTGTTGCCATTTCAGGTAAAAATGTTAAAATGAAAGAAAATTTTGAACATTTAGTAGCAGAATTAGATAAACAAAAATATGTAAAAATATTAGAATATACTGATAAAGTTCCTGAACTTATGAGCATCTCTGATTTAGTAGTTACTAAACCTGGTGGACTTACAACAACAGAAAGTCTTGCTTCTGGTTTACCTATAGTAGTAATAAATCCTATACCTGGTCAGGAAGAAGAAAACGCAGAATACCTTGAAAAAAATAAAGTTGCTATTTGGATTAGAAAAAATGATAATGTTGAAGAAATATTGAATGATTTATTTTCAAACCCTACTAAAATGAGGGAAATGAAAATTAGAGCAAGACTACTTTCAAAAAAGAATTCTACTAAAGATATTTGTAAAATTCTTTTAGGCTAAATCGCAATTTGCACTTTTAAAAGCCACTCTCATATAATAATTATGAGGTGGCTTTTATGGATTCTAATAATTGTTCTGGTATTAATTTAATTGGACTTTCAAGTTCACTTGCTATTCTAATAGGTGAGCAATTTGATGCTGACGATTTAGCTATTTTGGCTGCATTTGTCACATCCCTTGGTGACAATTTAGCTCTTTTAGCTGCTACTAAGGGTAATTTATAATTCCCTTCTTCCTTCTAGAGCTTTTGTTAGTGTAATTTCATCTGTATATTCCAAATCTCCTCCTACAGGAATTCCATGTGCAATTCTTGTAACTTTTATACCTAGTGGTTTTATTAGTTTTGATAAATACATTGCTGTTGCTTCTCCTTCAACTCTAGGGTTTGTAGCTAGTATTACTTCTTTTACTTGTCCATCCATAAGTCTTGCAAGCAATTCTTTTATTTTTATATCATCTGGACCAATTCCATTCATTGGAGATATTGATCCATGTAAAACATGGTAAACTCCTTTGAATTCATGAGTTCTTTCCATTGCAATTATATCTCTTACATCTTCTACAACACATATAATAGACTGATCCCTTTTAGGATTTGCACAAATTATACATGGGTCAGTATCTGAAATATTGTAACATTTACTACAATATTTTAAGTTTTTTTTGGCATTTACTATAGAAGAAACAAATTCATTTGTTTCTTCCTCTGATGCATTTAATATATAAAATGCAAGTCTTGCTGCTGTTTTATTCCCTATACTTGGTAATTTTTCAAAACTTTGTATTAATTTTTCTATTGATGGTGAATAGTATGACATTGTTTTCTCCTTACATTAATCCTGGAATATTGTATTTTCCCATAGATGCAGCTTGTGCATCATCAACTTGCTTAAAAGCTTGATTAATACAAGTTATTATTAAATCTTCTAACATTTCTACATCCTCTGGATCAACTACATCTTTTTGTAATTTAAGTTCTTTTATTTCTTTTTGTCCTGTAACTTTTACTGTTACAGCTCCACCTCCTGCAGAAGCTTCAAATTCTTTTGCTGCAAGTTCTGTTTGTGACTTTTCTAAATCTGCTTGCATTTTTTTTGCTTCTTTCATTAAACTATTGATGTTCATTCCACCAAATCCTCCCATTCCTCCTGGGAATCCTCCTCTTTTTGACATTGTTCATTCCTCCTATTTTATTCTATTACATCAAATGGTATATCAAACCCACTAGCAAAGTTTGAAAGTTCTTGTTCTTCTGACATTTCATCTTCTTGTGGCTTTGTATCTATATATTTTATATGCATTTCTTTTCCACACGCTATTGAAACTTGATTAGCTATTTCTTTCATATTTTCAGGTCTATCTAAAACTGTTTTTCCAAATGGAGTTATTCCCTTAGGAAATTCTATTCCTACAGTCATATCATTTATTTCTATAGCATTTGTGTTCAATAAATTTGTATATAACATTATTTTTCCATTATTTTTTAAATTATTAACTATTTCATTCCAATATTGTGCTGGTTTGCTATTTTTACCTATTCCGGCAATCGCTTCAGTATTTGTTCTAAGTTTATCATTTTTTTGTTCTATTACTTTCTTAGTTGTTGTATTAGTATTTCTGCTAACTCCTCCACCATTTCTTAAATAATTTTCTATTTTTTCTAATCTAGCATATATATCACTATTATTTCCACTACTGTTGTTAGAGCTTGTAGAATTATTTTCTATTTCTTTATTACATAACTTTATTATTCCTGCTTGAAATACTATCAATCTTTGTGTTGATAACTTCATGTCATTTTCTAGTTTAGATAATTCATATATTAAACCTATAGATCTTTCTTTTGTTATTTTTTCTGATAATTGTATTAAATTTTTGGTATCTTCTTCATTATATATAGACAATTTTTGCCCTGTTTTTACCATTAATATATCTTTTGTATATTTTATTATTTCCCATAATAAATTATTTAGATCTTTTCCTTCTTCTAACACAATGTTTATTGATTCCATAACTTTATCTATATCATATTCTATTATTGATTCTGTTATTTTATGTATATATGTTGTTTTTGGAATTCCAACCAATTCTTTTATTTTATCTTCATCTATATTATTTTCTCCGTCTTGTACACATCTTTCTAATATAGATAATGCATCTCTCATTGCTCCCTCTGACAATGAAGCAATTATATTTAGAGCTTGTTTTGTTGCCTCAATATTGCTTTCTTTGCATACAATTTCTAATCTTTTAACAATATCTTCATTTGATATTCTTTTAAAATCAAATCTTTGACATCTTGATAGAATAGTTGCAGGTAATTTTTGAGGTTCAGTTGTTGCTAATATAAATTTTACATGTTCAGGTGGTTCTTCTAATGTTTTTAATAATGCATTAAACGCTCCTTGTGATAACATATGAACCTCATCTATGATATATACTCTATATTTAGCCTTTGTTGGCAAAAAATTAACTTCTTCTCTTATAGACCTTATATCTTCAACACTGTTGTTAGATGCAGCATCCATTTCTACTATATCTGTTAAAGAACCTGAAAGAGCTGCTTTGCATATTTCACATTCATTACATGGTTCTCCATCTTTAGGATTTAAACAGTTTATTGCTCTAGCAAGTACTTTTGCAGATGTAGTTTTTCCGGTACCTCTTCCACCATTAAATAAATATGCATGTCCTACTCTATTTGCCATAATTTGATTTTTTAGAGTTCTTGTAATATGTTCCTGGCCTACCATTTCGTCAAATGTCTGTGGTCTAAATTTTCTATAAAGCGCTGTGTACCCCATATTCTCACATCCTTTATATTACATTTAAAAAATGGTGTGAGTACCAATCTCTCTATGGAAAACAATTCTCACATAAAAGTATCTACTTATTGCTGCTTCCTTCCGGACCTGACAAGGTTCATAGGCTTTTATTGAGTTTGTTCTCCATACAGAGGTCAGTTCTCATACCATTGTTATTATATACTGTAATTGTGAAATTTGCAAGTGCTTTTCGTTAATTTTCAATTCTTTTAAAAATTATATTATTTAAATCTGTTATCTCTATTCCTTTTGTTCCTTCTTCAATAATATCTTGTGATGGAATATCTAAATCAATTGTTGTTTGGTATATTTTTCCACTCTTTAATTTAATAGTTATATCAAAAAATATTTTTGTTTGTAAATCCTCTGGTTTTATGTTAGTTAATTTCAATAATTTACTATGGTCTATTTCTGAATCATTTTCTGAAATATATTGAGATACATTGTTTATTGCATACCTAAATGCTACTTTTCCTCCTTGATTTGATATCTTTTGTTCTTTTACATTTGACTCTAAATCACCATTATAAATAATTTCATTTACTTCATTCTCTACTTTATTTATAAACATTCTCTTTTCATCAATAACTGGCTTATATATTTTTACTTTTCCTGTATTATTTTCTTTATTTATTTTAATATTATCTATTTTTACTGATTCAATTATTTCTGTTTTGTTGTATTGATCATTTTTTTCTATATACACATATATATCATTATTTTGGTTAACATTAAAGTTCCACTTCTCTGTTGTTCCTTCTATTTCAATTCCTTCAACGCTTTCTATTAAAGATATCTTTTTAATGTCGAAAGGCATATTTGATTCACCTTCTACTTGATATCTTAATACAAATATTCCCGCTATGCATAAAAATACAAATATAATTATTGTTATTATTATTATATGAAATATTTTTTTACTTAAGCTTCTATACATCCTTTTCCTCCGTTTATTTTTTAATTTTTCGTAATTCTTTAAAAAATCTTTTTAGTATTTCTTCACACTCTTCTTTCATTATATTTTTCTCTACTTCAACCTTGTGATTAAATGTATAATCTTCAAATAAGTTTAATTTTGATCCAGCAGCTCCTGTTTTGTCATCCATTGTTCCTATATATATTTTTTTTATTCTTGAATTTATTATTGCTCCTGCACACATTGAACATGGCTCTAATGTTATATACATTTCACAATCTATAAGTCTCCAGGATTGTAATTTTTTACTTGCTTTTTGTATTGCTAATATTTCTGCATGCTTTGTTGTATCCATTTTTGTTTCCTTTTGATTATGTGCTCTAGCTATTATTTTTCCATCTTTTACAATTATTGCTCCTACCGGTACTTCTAATTTTTGATATGCTTTTTCCGCTTCTTTTAGAGCTTGTTTCATGTAATATTCTCTATTTTTTTCCATTTCTACTCTCTTTCTTGTTTATATTCTATATCATAGCAAAAAAAATAGCAAGTTATGTTGTTTATTTTACTAAAAATTTTGTTGAATTATATATGTCACTATGGTATAATTTGCCAAAATGATATATTATTTGAGGTAATTAAATGATAAAAAGATTAATTTTTGATATAGATGGAACACTTATAACTGGAATCGATTTTAAAGTATTTGTAAAGAATGCATTACAAAAGTTTAATATTTACTCAGAGCAGAATGTCGAAAAATTTTTATTTGCAATAAAAAAATATGAAAGTTATTTTGATCATTATAGTAAAAGTGATTATCTAGATTTTTTTAGTTCTGAGTTAAATACTAAGCTCAATGATGATTTCTTAAGAATTTTTTTCGATGAACTAAAATTTGCAGTCCCAAAAGAAAATGATGAATTATTGCATATTTTAGAAGAATTGTCTACCAAATATGAATTAGTATTACTTTCTAATTATTTTCAAGAATCACAAATGAATAGATTGAATAATATGAAAATAGGCCATTTATTCACAGAATATCATGGAGAAAAGATAACTAAGCCAAATAGACAAGCCTATTATGATGCATGTGGAAATAATAAACCAAGTGAATGTATTATGATTGGAGATGATCCTATACTTGACATTGAAGGAGCAAAGAATAATGGTTTACATACTATTTTTATTAATCCTAAAAGAATAATTTTTCCTAATTCAATACATATAGAATCAGTTAAATGTTTAAATAACAAAATAATTGATGAGTCACTAAAAAATTCACCTAATCAAGAAAGATAAATTGGTGTGCCTAGGCGGACTCGGCAAGCCGCGTCGGGAAAATGGTCTACTAGACCATTTTCTATTCCTCCTTTTCGAGTCCGCTTAAAACAACTATAAATTTGGTGTGCCTAGGCGGACTCGAACCACCATCGGTCGCTTAGGAGGCGACTGCTCTATCCTGCTGAGCTAT
>CAMEJH010000034.1 GCA_945919455.1 uncultured Clostridium sp.
GAAAAGAAAAATACATTTTTATTAGATGGATTACTTTTTTGCTATGAATGTCATCATAAAATAGGTGTAAGAGGAAAAAAGAATGGTCATTATTATATGGTATGTAATAATTATCGCAGGAACTCAAAATTAGGTTTATGTACATCTCATGGATTTAGTTATGATAATTTAGAAGAAACAGTGCTAAATTATATAAAAAAGTTATTCTCTAATATAGATAGCGAAAAAATAGAGCTAAATATAAAAAAAAATAGAAATAAATATGACTACGAAAAAATGTTAAAAAAGTTAGAAACAGAAATAAAACTTATAAATGATAATATTGATCAAATGTATGTTGATAAATTGAATGGAAAAATAAGCGAAGAAATGTATGAAAGATTATTCAAAAGACTAATAGAAGAAGTAAAACAAAAAGAGAAGGAATATATAGAAATAAAAGCGCTGAAAGAAAATTCCATGCAAGATAATACAGAAAATATAAAAAAAATAGTAAACAAATTTTTAGAATTAAAAGAACCAACTCCAGAAGCTATGAAAGTAATTATCAACAGAATAGAGATACATCAAGACAAACAAGTAGATATTATTTTCAATTTCAAACTGTCTACTTTAGATTAAACCAGAAGCAATAAGTATGTCTGATAGAGTTGTTGTATTATCAAAAAGACCGGCAACTGTAAAAAATATCTATGAGATAGACTTTGAAATAGAAAACAGAACACCATTAAATTGTAGGGAAAGTCCTAAATTTAGTAAATATTTTAACTTAATGTGGAAGGAGCTGGAAGAACATGAAGAAAAATAAAAAAGAAGAACTTTCAGAAGATAGAAAAAAATATTTAAAGAAGATTAAACTAAGAAAAATAGAAATACTAGCTACTCAAATATTTATACTTATAGCCTTTATAGCATTATGGGAAATTCTTGCAAGAACAGGAAAAATTGATAGCTTTATAACTAGTCAACCATCAAGAATTTTAAAAACTTTTTTCAATCTATCTTCGAATAATTTGTTAGAACACTTAAGAATTACATGTACAGAAACAATAATAGGTTTCTTATCAGGAACTATATTAGGAGTTATAATAGCAATTATACTATGGTGGTCACCATTTATTTCAAAGGTTTCTGAACCATTTCTAGTAGTGCTAAATAGCCTTCCTAAAATTGCATTAGGTCCAGTAATAATTGTATGGGTTGGTGCTGGTATGCCAGCTATAATTGTTATGGCATTAGCAATTTCATTAATAGTAACAATTCTTGATATACTAAATGGACTTTTGCATACAGATAAAGAAAAAATTAAAATGGCAAAGACTTTTAATGCAAGCAAATTACAAATTCTTACAAAAATTGTAATACCTTCAAATATATCTACATTTTTTAATACAATTAAGGTAAATATCGGTCTATCCTTAGTTGGAGTAATTTCTGGAGAATTCCTTGTTTCTAAAGGTGGTTTAGGATATTTAATAGTATATGGTGGTCAGGTATTCCAATTAGATTTAGTAATGACTAGTGTAATTATTCTTGCAATTGTCGCAGCTTTAATGTACGAAAGCATAGTTTTATTAGAAAAAAAGATAGTAAAATAGGAGGATATATGAAAAAAATATTAACGATTTTAATTATTATAGCAGTAGTTGCTATAGCAATTTTTATAGTTTATAAAGTAAATGATAATAAAAGTAATACTTCTACAGAAACAGCAGAATTGCAAACAATACAACTAAACGAGGTAACAAGATCTGTATTTTATGCACCTCAATATGTTGCAATTTCAAATGGTTTTTTTGAAGAAGAAGGACTTGAATTAGAAATAACAACAGGTCAAGGAGCAGATAAAGTTATGACTGCAATATTATCTGGGCAAAGCGATATAGGCTTATGTGGTCCAGAAGCGGCAATATATGTATATAACGAAGGAAAAGAAGATTATATAGAGGTATTTGGTCAATTAACACAAAAAGATGGTTCATTTTTAGTAAGTAAAAACACAACAGATAACTTTTCTTGGCAAGATTTAAAAGGTAAAACTGTTATACCTGGTAGAAAAGGTGGAGTTCCATATATGACATTAGAATATGTTTTAAAAAAGAATGGAATAAACCCTCAAACAGATTTAGTATTAGATGATAGTATTAAATTTGATTTAATGGCTGGAGCATTTACAGGTGGAGATGCTGAGTATGTTACATTATTTGAACCTACAGCTTCAATGACACAAGATGCTGGAAAAGGTTATATTGTAGCATCTGTAGGTGAAGCTGCTGGAGAAGTACCATACACTGCTTATTGTGCTAAAAAGAGCTACATTGCAAATAATCAAGATATTATAGAGGGATTCACTAGAGCTGTATATAAAGGAGAACAATGGGTTAAAGAACATTCAGCAAAAGAAATAGCAGAAAAAATTCAAAGTTTCTTCCCAGATACATCATTAAATTCTCTAGAAACTTCAGTTCAAAAATATAAAGATATAGACGCTTGGAAGGAAAATCCAGTATTAAAAGAGGAAGCTTTTGACAAACTACAAGAAATAATGACAGAAGCAGGAGAGTTAGATCAAAAAGCTCCATATGACAAAATTGTAAATAATACATTTGCAGAAAAAGTAAGTGAATAAATAGGAAAAACGAAAAAACAGAACCGGCACCGAATTTAGTTTTTTTATAAAAATAGTAGACATATAAAAATATTTATAATATAATATCATCTAGTATTGAATACTAGATGATATTTAAAGTTATCAATAGGACAACTATAATGAAAGAATGGAGGTTTATAATGAATAGAACTAAATTATCTGATAGAATATTACCAACTTATACAAAAGGAGAAGAAATTTTTAATATGGTATCACATATAGTAGGAGGAGTAGCAGGTATTGCTACAATAGTACTATGCAGTGTATTTGGTGCAATAAGGCATAATCCATATGGAATAATAAGTGGAATAATATTTGGAGTGTCAATGTTGTTTTTATATACAATGTCCAGCTTATACCATGGATTAAGTCCAAAATTGAAATCTAAAAAAGTATTTCAAATATTAGATCATTGTGCTATATTTGTACTTATTGCTGGTTCATATACGCCTTTTGCTTTATGCACATTAAGAGAATATTCAACAGCATTAGGTTGGACAATATTTGGAGTTATATGGGGAATTGCAGCTATTGGAATTACATTAAATTCAATAGATTTAAAGAAATATAAGATATTTTCTATGATTTGCTATTTGGCTATGGGTTGGTGTATTATTGTAAAAGCTAATATATTGCCTACACTTTTAAGTATACCTGGTTTTGTTTTATTACTTGCAGGTGGTGTAGTTTATACAATTGGTGCAATACTTTATGGTGTTGGAAAAAAACATAAGTATGTTCATTCAATATTTCATTTATGTGTATTTATAGGAAATATGTTACATGTATTATGTGTATTGATGTATGTAGTATAGAAAATTTGAAAGATATGAAATTATATGTTATAATAATTATATATCTTATTTGAAAAGAGGTTGCAATATGGTTCCAATAAAGTGGTCTTTCCATACAGATAGGCTTCCCAATATTGTTGAGCTTCGTGGAGAGTGTCCGGACATGCACAGCGAAACTTTATTGTTAATTCAGATGAATAACTTTATAGAAAAAGCAACTGAGTTGAAAGGCATTCCCATTCAAAACCTTCCATTAAGGAAGGTTGTTTATACCACAACTATTGATGCAACAATTCTTTTTCCTTCTCAAAAGGAACTGGATTCTTTTATTAAAAGTGTGGTAAAGTAACCTAAAACGAAAAAGGCATTCCAAAATCAAATGGAATTGCCTTTTTTGCTGTTAAATTATTGTAAAATTTGTTATAGTCTGATAAAATATTCAAAGTTATAAATGAAAGGAAATGATATTATGAAAGAAAATAAAGTAACAGAATCAATAATATATGTAGGAGCAGATGACAAAGAAATGGATTTATTTGAAAGCCAATATGTAACACCAAACGGAATTTCTTACAATTCTTATGTAATATTAGATGACAAAATAGCTATAATGGACACAGTAGATAAAAGGAAAACAGATGAATGGCTAGAAAATATAGAAAAAGTATTAGGAGAAAAAGAACCTGATTATTTAGTAGTATCACACATGGAATCAGACCATTCAGACAATATTGCAAACTTAGCAAACAAATATCCTAATATGAAAGTTGTAGGCAATACACAAATATTTAAAATGATATCTCAATTCTTTGACTTAGACTTAGGAGATAGGGCAATTACAATGAAAGAAGGAGATGTACTAGATTTAGGAAAACATAAACTACATTTTATAATGGCACCTATGGTACATTGGCCAGAAGTGATGATGAGTTATGAAGAAACAGAAAAAGTATTGTTTAGCGCAGATGGATTTGGAAAATTTGGAACATTAGATACAGACGAAGATTGGACATGTGAAGCAAGAAGATATTATTTTAATATAGTTGGAAAGTACGGAGCAAATGTACAAGCAGTATTAAAAAAAGCTGCAAACTTAGATATTCACATTATTTGTCCTTTACATGGTCCAATTCTTGATGAAAATTTAGAATTTTATATCAACAAATATGATATCTGGAGTAGCTATAGACTAGAAGATGATGGAGTTTTAGTAGCATATGCTTCAATACATGGGAACACGGAAAAAGCCGCTAAAAAGATGGCTGAAATCTTAGAAGAAAAAGGTGCAAAAAAAGTAGTTCTTACAGACCTTTCAAGAGACGATATGGCAGAGGCAATAGAAGATGCATTTAGATATGATAAAATTATAGTAGCTGCATCAACATATAATATGGGAATCTTTCCATGTATGGAACATTTCTTATTACATCTACTTGGAAAAAATTATCAAAATAGAAAAGTAGGTATAATTGAAAATGGATCTTGGGCTCCTAATTCAGGAAAATTAATGAAAGAAATGTTTGAAAAAATGAAAGATATTACTATTTGCAATACAACGGTAACTATAAAGTCTGCTATGAAGCAGGAGAACATCGAACAAATGAATTTATTAGCTGATGAATTATTAAAGCAATAAATTCGACAAATTCTCTTTTAATTCATATTATATATAAAGACATAAGAAAGGAGGACAATTTATGTGAATTTGAAAGAGAAAACAATAGGGATTGCAATAACAGGTTCATTTTATAATTTAGAAAATGCAATAAATGAACTTAAAAAAATCATAAAATTACAAGCCAATATTATCCCAATAATGTCAGATACTGCTTACAGTTTGGATACGCGATATGGAGAAGCAAAAGATTTCATAAACAAAATAGAACATATAACAAAAAATAAAATTATTCATACAATTCAAGAAGCAGAATTGTTGGGATTTAAAAATATAGTAGACATAATGGCAGTGGTACCTACAACAAGTAATACTATTGCAAAATTAGCAAATGATATTATTGATAATTCAGTAACAGTTGCTGTTAAATCTAGTTTAAGAGTAGAAAAACCAATAGTTCTGGCAGTTGCATGTGATGATGGACTTTCTGCTGCTAGTGAAAACATAGGAAAATTATTAAATAGAAGAAATTACTATTTTGTACCATTTAAACAAAGTAATCCAATAACAAAGCCAAGAGCCATTACATTTGATTCATCATATTTAATAAAAACTATTGAATACGCATTAGATGGAGAACAAATTCAACCAATTTTATTAGGAATATAAAAATAGGGAGGTTCAAGCCTCCCTAAGTTATTGCTCTTTGCTAAATTTAAGCAAACATTTTTTTCTTATAAAGTTTGAAAACTCTTCTGCGGTTCCAATTTCAAATCCTTTTTTGCTTACAAGAGCAGCAGTATCTTCATCTATATACAAATAAAAATAATCTTTGGTTTCAAACACTTTAAAAAGTTTAAAATAATATATTGTTTTTTTATTTATAGTAAAGTAATTCTTATAAAAAGAAAATATAAATCCTGTTTCTTTCTTGCTATTAAGTTCTTTTTGCAATTTTTGATATCTCTTATTGGGTAAATATATTCTCCAAGCTAAAAATGCAGCTAAAATCAATATAAAAGCTAAAACCAATAATATGTCTTTACTTTTTATATTTATAATAATGCAATAAATAAGTAATACAGACATAATTAATGTATATGCATTTTGTGAAAAACTATATTTATTTGTATGGAATTCAGCAAAATCCTTATAATTCTTTGCAGTATATTTTGTTATATTTTTAAATAATGGCTTCATAATTATTCCTTTCATTATAAATTAGCTAAAGGATTACTTTCAACTGCGTTTCTAACTTGTTCATTGCTTACATGTGTATATATTTCTGTAGTAGATATACTTTGGTGTCCTAAAAGCTCTTGTAGTGCTCTTATATCTACATTTCCATATTGATACATAAGAGTTGCAGCAGTGTGCCTTAATTTATGTACAGATAAATTTTTTGAATCTAATCCTGCTAATTTTAATTCTTTATTTATTATTGCTTGAACTGTTCTATTACTAATTCTTCTTTTTTGTTCACTTAAAAATAAGGCTTTATCTGAGTTTTTTGAATCATGTTTGATTAAATTTTGAGGTGGACGGGAAGATAAGTAGTCATATATTGCTGTCATACAAGCTTTATTTAAATAAATTGTACGCTCTTTATTACCTTTTCCTATTACAGTCATTTTACACTCTTCAAAATCTATATCATTTATATTTATCCCAACTAATTCTGACAATCTCATGCCACAATTTAAAAATAGGGTAGTTATAGCAAAGTCTCTTTTTGCATTTCTGTTATCTTCATGACTTGCCACATTTAACAATTTTTTGCTATCATCTAAAGATAAATATTTAGGCATTCTTTTTTCTAGTTTAGGAGTTTCTAAATTTTGTGCAGGATCTACTTTTAAGATGTTGGCCTTTTGGGTTAGGTATTTGAAAAATATTCTTATTGTTGAAATTTTTCTAGCTCTGGTGGTTGCTTTGCTTCTATTATCTATTGCTAAATGTGATACATATGCGTGTATATCATCAAGCGTTATTCTCTTCAAATCTTCAATTGAAAATAAAGTTATATCAAGTTTTTCAAAATCTGTTTCATTTGTCAATTTAAATCGAATCATCATGAATTTTAAAAAGTTTGCTAAATCATAATTATATTCTTTCACTGAATTTGGTGATTTATTTAATATTGTTATTGAATAATCTAAAAAAGAATTTAGATATTCTGGATTTTTTTCTTTTGGTATCATATTTCACTCTCCATAAAGTTTATTATTGCTATAATATCACTTTTGCAAATAAAAATAAAGAGTTTGTACAAAATTTTGGATTAATAATCTATTTTGAATTTTTAAAAAGTATTGACCACTTGGTCTATTTTTGATATACTAACAAAGCTAGATTCAATTAAGGAGAAAAACATGAAACAATCAGAGAAAACCAAAAATACATATAACAAAATTATGCAGTCAGCAATAGAAGAGTTTGGAGAAAAAGGCTATGACAATGCTTCTCTAAATACAATATGCACTAAATATAGTATATCAAAGGGGCTAATATATCATAACTTTAAAAATAAAGATGAACTATATCTTTGTTCAGTAGAAGAATGCTTTACTAAATTAGTTAAGTATTTGAAAGAAGGAGACTATTCTAATAATAATGCATGGGAAAATATGAAAAATTTATTAACTCTAAGGCAAGAGTTTTTTGAAAAATTTAAGAATTATCAAAATATCTTTTTTGGTGCTGTTTTATCCCCACCAAAGCATTTGATAGAAGAAATTAAAAATATTCAAAAAGACTATAATGAATTTAATATAGGAAAATTTAAAGCTTTATTAAAAGGTGTAAAACTTAGAAAAGGGATAACTGAAGAAATGGCGATTTCTTACTTTTTAACATATCAAGAGATGTTTAATGGGTATTTTCAAAATAAGATGTATAAGAATAAAGATTTATCATCAATTAGTAAAGAACACGATTTAAATCTTTTACCTATATTAGATGTTATGCTATATGGAATAGCAGAAGAAAGCAAGAACAATAAAAAATAAAGAAATAAGAAAAAATAGAGGAGAACAAAAATGATAGAATTATTACGACTTTTAATAACTATTATAATAGCTTATTTAGCAGGAAAACTTGTAGCAAAAATGAAATTGCCATCCATTTTAGGATGGTTAATTGCTGGAATGGTATTAGGGCCACATGCACTTTCTTTAATGAATCAAGAAGTACTAGATTCAAAATGGTACGAAATACTTATTCCTATTTTAGAGTGTACAGTAGGTTTAATGATAGGTACAGAATTAGTATGGAAAAAAATAAAAAAATCTGGAAAAGCAATTATTATTACAACTCTTACACAATCACTTGGAACATTTATTATTGTTTCACTTGTTTTTGGTATTGTGCTAAAAATAATGGATTTACCACTTTATTTAGCATTTATCTTTGGTGGAATAGCTCTTGCAACAGCACCAGCTCCAGCCCTTTCTATTGTTCGTGAATTTAAAACAAAAGGACCTGTGACAAACACTTTAATACCTATGGCTGCATTGGATGATATTGTAGGATGTATAGTATTTTTTACAACAATTGCAATCGTTGCAGGAAGTATTTCTACTAATAATCTATCTCCTTTTATGATTATACTTGTAGTTTTGTTACCATTACTTATAGGACTTGTAACAGGATTTATTACAGGATTTATTTTAAAAAAGCAAAAACAAAATAAAGTAAGTATTGCTATTTTGGTCATTGCAATTTTAATTACTTCAGGAATAGGGTTCTTATTTAACTATGTTGTTCTTCCAAGTCCTGTTTTAAACTTTATGCTAATTGGTATGGCATTTTCAGCTACATTTGCTAATATAATAGGTGAAAAACAACTAGAATATCTTATGAATGGATTTAATCCTATTTTGGGAATCGCTATTCTAATTGTAATACTAAATTTAGGAACACCATTAGATTATCATTTAATATTAGGTGCAGGATTATTTACATTTATTTATATTGCGTCTCGTGCTTTGGGAAAATATTTGGGTGCTTTCTTTGGAGCACATATTACACATTCTCCTGAAACAGTAAAAAAATATTTAGGACTTACATTACTTCCTCATTCAGGAGTTTCACTAGTATTTACAGGAATTGCTGTTTCTATTTTAATAGGTCCAGATAAAGATAGTGCAAATTTAATCCAAGGAACGATTGCAGCAGCAGCAGTTATTAATGAAATTATTGCTGTTATATTTGCTAAAAAAGGATTTGAATGGGCAGGAGAATTAGAAAATCAAAATGCAATAGAAACAGAAGAAAATAAAACAAAAAATGGAATGATAATTACAATAAGTAGACAATATGGTAGTGGTGGACATGAAATAGGCAAAAAATTAGCTAAACAATTAGGAATTCCTTTTTATGATTATAATATTATTAGACTTGCTACAAAATCTAGTTCACTTGATAAAAGCTTATTTGCGCATTATGAGCAAAGGGGAGTTGGAACAATAAGACATGAATTGTCTATGGAAGTAAACAATAATTATTCTTTAGATGATCAGGTATTTCAACATCAATCTGATATTATTAGAAAAGTTGCTGAAGAAGGACCATGTGTAATAGTTGGAAGATGTGCAGATTATGTATTAAAAGAAAATAAAAATGTATTAAAGGCTTTTATTTATGCAGATGATGATAGCAGAAGAGAAAGAATAGAAAAAATATATAAAAAAGATAGAAAAATTTTAGAAAAAATGGATAAGCAAAGAATATCATACTATAATTTTTATACAAAGCAAAAATATGGTAATGTAGAAAATTATGATATATGCTTAGACAGTGGATCTTTGGGTATAGATAAATGTGTAGATATTATTTCTTCTATTTATAACGGAAAATAGTTTTTTGAAATATAAATAGGGTAACTGCCAATTGGTGTAAGAAATTGACAGTTACCCTAATTTTAAATTATTTTTTGATATCGATTTTTTTTAAAGTTATAAAAAACATCACAATAGCAATTGATGAGTTAAATCTATAAGTATAGGACATGTATTTGCTAATTATTTGCTTTTGTGGTATTATGGTAGTAGATTATATGAAATTGAAAGAGGTAATCATGTTAAAATGGATAGATTGGAAGAATAGTAAAAAATAGTATAGAAAGGAGTTTGTATGAAAAAAACGAGTATCTCATATGGCGTAAAATTGTATCTATATAAAGAAGAAAATGAATTTTTTAACATTAAAGATAAAATTTCTGAGATAATATTGGCAACGATATACAAATTTTATAAAGAGGAATTAATAACAATTGAGAATAAATACATTAAATTTAATGACAGTGAAAAAGTTAAAAAAAGAAAAGAAAAGCTAGAGGAAAACGAAAAACTAATATATAAGTTTTTAAAAAGTTTTACATCAGAGGGTATATTAGAGATATCAAAAATGAACGAAGAAATGAAGTCATCATTTTTGTATTATCGTGAACAATTAATAGACATAGAATCAGAAATAAAATCAGATGTTAAATTATTAAGCAAAAAAGAAAAAAAGAGCTATATGGAAAATTTAGATAAAATATTTAGTAAATCTATACAATATTTTAAAAATGAACAACAAGAAGATATATCTATAGAAGAGCTAGAAGAATACATTATAATAAATATATTATTAGGAAATTATAAAAATATATTTAAATTTATAGACCAAAATAAATATTTAAATCACTCAGCATTCTTTAATAGTTTAATATTGTTTAGTAATTTTATAGATGTAGAAAATATGATGTCAGGTGAAGAAAAGAAGGTTCAATCAACATTAAGAGTATCAGGAGTAAGTGAAATAGAAGCATATGTTGGCGCTAACCATAAAAGCCTAAAATAAAGTTGATCAAATAAAATAATAAAAAGCATTATAGGCTAGGAAATGAAAAAATAATATGAAAATATTTATAATTTGTACAAATAGGAGCAAATAATGAGTTTTGTAGATAGAGTAAAAAGCATTTTACTGAAAAAAAATGAAGAAGAACTTGCAAATATTGAAATAAAAATTGCAGAAGTAGAAAGAATTCATTCTAGAGAAAGAGAAAATGTTCGTAATCTAAGAGAAGAGGCAAAAGTTATTTCTGGCGAAAAAACAGCAGTTCAAAAAAACATTTTAAATCAAAAAGATTTAAAAGAATTAGAAATAATTTACAATTTTATTGTAAATTATCCTCAAATTGAAAAGATAATAGAGGCGATTAGAAAAATATCTAGTATGACTGACTTTATTAGTATAGATATCTATCACGAAAACGGCACATATCTGCTAGATGAAGAATTGAATTATAGAACTAGATTATGCAGTATCGTAAAAAAAATAAATGAAGAAATCAATAAAATACTTAATGAAGAAAATCCAAAAGAAAATGAAAGCGAAAAAGATGCAAAAGAAATTAATCCTTCCTTAGAAACAACTAAAGAAAATAAAAGAGGTCTTTTTGAAAGATTATTTAAAAGAAATAAAACTTCTAAGGAACCTGAAAAAGAAGAGAAGGTTTCTAAAGATGGAAAAGCTTTATTTAATAGATACAGATGGACAATTGAACTTTTTAAAACATTTTACACTAGTTTTTTAGTTGTAGATTTAGAAGGTCCCATAGTAGTAGATAAGAATATAGCAAATACTATTATGATGAATATTAATAATATTTTTTCCATTGAGAAAAGAGGCTTTGAATTATTAGAAGAAGATAAAGATTATTTGATGTCTGTACAACCACATGAATTATGGAAAGAAATTTCTAAATATTATTCAAATACAATGGTTATAGCAACAATAATTCAAAATTTTGAAAGGCATATTGATGAATTTGAAAGCAAATATAAAGAAAAACCAGAATTATTTGATGCTAAAAATTTAGAAAGAATTTTTGAAGAAAATAACCAAATGGTTGTTAATTTAAGACAAAAAAATAAAGTAGCTACAGCTAAAAATGGAGAAGTTTTAAAGAAAAAGCAAGAAGAAAAGGAAATTAGAGCACAATTAAAAGAATTAGAAGAAAAAAGAAAGCTTATAAAATCTAAAAACCAAAAAATTAGAGAAGCAACTTCATTAAGAGACCTTGGATATAAATCTAAAGAAGATGCAATAAAAAAACTATCAATTGATGCAAAAGATTATATTGTAATTCCTATTTCAAAAGACGTTAGTTGTATTTCTGATATATTTGCTGAAGAAAAAAGATTAAAAGTAGAAGTAGATGAAAATACATATTTTGCATCATATGTAAATGATGTTGCAACAGGAAGAATAAATTCAATAGACGATGAAAAAGGTATAGATGCAGTATTAATGGTTCCAATTTTTGAACTAAAAAAAGAAGAAATTGATAGTGTTAGATCTGGCAAAATAAGTTTAAATAAGTCAGTACTTGAAAATAAAAACCTTGTAGTTATTATACCAAAAGGAAGAAAAATTGATATTGGAACTTCAAGTGTTAAAATGCTTCCATATGTATATGATTCTCTTTTTAGACATGTTAAAGAATTTTTAGGTGATGATTATACTAATAATTCAGACGAAACAGCTAACTATGATCTTTTTAAAGGTATTCAAAATATGTCAAGTAAAGAAAAAAGATTAAAAAGGGATGCTGTAAAAAAATGTGTAGTTGAAAATGTAAGAAGAAATGTTACTTCTAAAGATATGATAAATGTTAATGGAAAACTATTTTTTTTAAACAAAGAAGATGAAATAGATATAAAGAATTTTTCATTACTTCAACCATTAAATGAAAGAGAATTATATAGGATAGCTGATGAAATAGAAACTTATATATTAGAAGATGGGAATAATAGTATAAAAATAGATTCAATTTATCGAAAATTATTAATGGAATATATGAGAGTTAATAGAAAAGCTAAGGCAGATTATTATGAAGAGGATAATACAATTACTTTAGTAAATGGAAGAAAGTTAAGTATAAAACCTATTCTTCCCGCTAAAGATGAAAATATAGCTAAAAGATATTCAAGATCTAAAGAAGATGCTACATATAAAGCCATGAAACTTACAGCTTTAGTTAATAAGTTTGCACATTTGACAGAAAATGGAGAACTTAAGAATGTATTGTTTGATGTTAAAAATGAATTAATAGAATATGCAATAGATTTATCAAAAGATAATCCAAATATAAATTTAAGAAAAAAATTTGATAAAGATAAAATGATAATGTCTGTAATACTTGAAATACCAGGTTATAACATGATAGCACTTCATATGAAAAATAAGAGCGATTCTTTATCATACAAAGCTAATAGATTAGAAGATGCTACAATTGATGTTTCACAAACTTCAACTATTCTTATACCTGGTGTAAATAGTGAATTATTAATGACATTGAAAAATATGAAAGAGGAAGAAAGAATCCAATTTTTAGTGAATATGCAACCAGAAGTATTTTATAAACTTGTATTAAGAATGGGCTATACTTCTGAAAATATTTCAACCGAAAGTGATAGAAAGAAATTTATTAAAGAAATGACATCTGATAAGAAGCTGGATGAATTATTAAAAGAAACAGATGAATTAGAAAAATAAAAGTAGGAGTAAAATTATATGAGTAAAAGAGTAAAAATGATATTAATAATTATAGGAATAATAATACTTGTAGAAATACTTATGTATATAATACCTAAAAAGAATGCAAGTTATGAGGTTATAAAAGATGGTTATTCAAGTTATGAAAGCCAAATAATATCTGACTATCAACAATATTTATCATTTACTAATTATATTAATTCTCAAAATAAAGCTTATGGAAAAGTATATAATTTTGATGCCAATAAGTATAATGAAAAATATTTTAATACAGGATCTTTAGCTATTATTAATATTGTTACTGGAAGCGGAATGAATAAATTAAAAAATATAAATATATCAATTAATGGAAATAGATTAGTTTGTACAGCTAATATAGAATATGCTAAGGGAGCAGTTACAGATGATATTAATGGAAAATTAATATTAATCGAAGTAGATAAGACCGTAACCGAATTTGAAATTAATAAATAATGTAAATTAATGGAGAATTATATAAAAACAAAGGAAAATTTATATGGAAAATAGATTAAAATTAAATGTTGAAAATTTGAAATAATTTTGTGTGGAGATAAAAATATGAAAAATAAAAAAGGCATCATTTTGTCTATATTTTTAGTATTGATTGGAATAGCAATAATAATTATAAATATGATTTTAAAAAGTTTTAACTGGTATTTAAGGGGTTGGATAATGATGTTAGCCCCATACTTGATATCTTTTGGAATTGCAATATTAGGTATCTTTGCATTGAAAACAATAAAACAAAAATGGTTAAAAATATTATTTATAACTCTGTGGATATTGTTTTGCATTCTAGTAATGTTTATGGAATTTTTACTTTTATCATGGTTCATTAAATCAGATATAGTAAAAGAAATTGATAATACAAAATATGTAGGAGTACAATATTATTCTAACAGATTAAGAAAAACAGTTATTTATTATAAAGAATATAACATATTTGCATATCATAAAACAGAAGAATATATAGAAGAATTTTATGATTATGATGATTATGAACAAGCAGAGTGGAGAGAATATCATAAAATTCCACGAACTGATTCAATAATTTATTATTATGATGAAGATGGAAATATTACAAATATAAAAACTTATAATGAAAATGGTGCGATAGTTGATGTAGATAGTGATTAATTATAGCAAATAGCAATTTATGTGAAAGGTAAAGAAATGGGTAAATACAGAAAATATGTCATATTTTTTTTAATAATATTATCAATAACAAGTTTTATATGGGGAGCTAAAATAATATTAAATGAGGAAAAGTTTATAAATGTGAATAGCGAGAACATGGAAACTATAAAAGAAGCTCTAAAAGATTCAGGTGTTAGAATTACAGGAATAAAAAAGATAGGAGTTTGATAAGTTAAATTAGTTAAAACTTTGATAATGGTCGGTTTTTCAATACTCCTTATTTCTTCTATAACATATTTATTAAAATTTGAAAATAATAAGAATAATTAATTAAATGTAGGCATACTATACTTATAAAACTTCGTTTCCCAATTTTTTAAAAAACTTGATTTTGGGAAATAAAACTGGTATAATATTTTTGAGGCGAATTTATATGAAAATAATTGAAAGAAACTATTTAAAAGACTTAATAAGCATAAT